>NZ_JBSRVX010000030.1:0-25541 GCF_055134745.1 Actibacterium sp. | reverse complement strand
GTCATGCGCCTCTTCCTTGGACCGCATGGAACGGGTCTCGCCCTTGTCGGGGTCGTAGAGCCGTGTTTCCTGCACGATGGCGCCGCCATCCTCGAGGATGGCGATCTGGCGGCGGGCCTCATAGTCGATGGCGGCCTGGATGAAGCGCAGCGAGTTCATGTTCTTGATCTCGCAGCGGGTGCCGAGATGGCTGAAATCCTGGGTCGCCTGGTATTTCTCATACTGCCCGGGCTGGCAGACCGAGACGTTCACGTCAGCGCGCAAGTTGCCGTTCTGCATGTTGCCGTCGCAGGTGCCCAGATAGCGCAGGATCTGGCGCAGCTTGACGACATAGGCGGCCGCCTCGTCCGGGCCGCGCAGATCGGGCCGGCTGACGATTTCCATCAGCGCGACGCCGGTGCGGTTCAGGTCGACGAAGCTCATGTTCGGGTCCATGTCATGGATCGACTTGCCGGCATCCTGTTCCAGATGAATGCGTTCGATGCGCACGCGGCGGGCAATGCCCGGGGCCATATCGACGATGATCTCGCCCTCACCGACGATCGGGTGGTAAAGCTGGCTGATCTGATAGCCCTGCGGCAGATCGGGATAGAAATAGTTCTTGCGGTCAAAGGCCGAGGTCAGGTTGATCTGCGCCTTCAGCCCCAGCCCGGTGCGCACCGCCTGTTCGACGCAGAATTCGTTGATGACCGGCAGCATTCCCGGCATCGCGGCATCGACAAAGGCGACATTGGAATTGGGTTCGGCCCCGAAGGTGGTCGAGGCGCCGGAAAACAGCTTGGCGCGGCTGGCGATCTGGGCGTGAACCTCCAGCCCGATCACGAGTTCCCAGTCATGTTTTGCCCCTGCGATGACTTTGGGTTCGGGGGTGGTAAAGGTAAGATCCAGCATCATGGGCGTCCTGTCAGGGGTCGCCTGCGGTTTTAGGGCAGGTGCCCCGACGGGGCAAGGGGCGGCGGTGTTCCGCCGGTTTGAAAGCGGGGAGTTGCGTGGCCATGGTTTTGCGGCAATTCTGCCGGGGGCTGAAACAGCAAGGCGCATGGGTGCATGAAGCGTTTGATCTGTCTGGGGATTATTGGATTGGCTTTGGCCGGATGTGCCGGGCATGACAATGAGGCCGAGATTTCCAGCCGGAACCTGAGCCTGCCCGCGATGCATTGGGACGACCATCGCCCAGATGATCAGGCGCGGGGCTGGACATTGGCGGCCATGGCGGCCGTGCAGACCCATGGTGGCGGCCTGACCCAGACCATACCCAAGGATATCGCGGTGTTTTGTCCGGGCTATGCACAGGGCGACCAGACCCGGCGCGCGGCCTTCTGGGCGGGGCTGTTTTCGGCGCTGGCCAAGCATGAAAGCACCTGGAACCCGGCGGCGGTCGGGGGCGGCGGGCGCTGGTTCGGTCTGGTGCAGATCGCCCCTGCCACGGCACGCGGCTATGGCTGTTCGGCGCAAACGGGCGATGCGCTCAAGGATGGATCGGCCAATCTGGCCTGCGCCATTCGTATCGCCGCCCACACGGTTGGCCGCGATGGGGTCGTGGCGGCGGGCGGGCGCGGTGTAGCGGCCGACTGGGCCCCTATGCGCAATGCTGAAAAACGCGCCGACATGGCGCGATGGACGGCATCGCAAAGCTATTGCCGCGCCGAGGGCAAGGCTTCGTAAGGTTTTCGGGCTTCGCCCCGATTGCCCATGCAACCAATCTGGCGCCCGGCAGTTAAGGTGAGACAAGCAGTAACTGTTTCACAAAGGAGCTGGCCGTTGCGTCTGCATATTGGCTGCGAGATTACCTATGACCTGCCACAGGTCACACCGATGATCGTGATGCTGAGCGCGCATCATTCCCGCGTCGAAGATCTGGAACGGCCCGACAGGCTGATGACCACACCATCGGTGCCGGTCACCGGGTATCATGATGCCTTTGGCAACTGGTGCCACCGGCTGACGGCGCCGCAGGGGTTGTTTACCCTTGGCACTGACGGGATCATCCATGATGACGGCCAGCGCGATCCGGTGCAGCCCGACGTGGTGGAACATCCTGTGCAGGATCTGCCGCCAGAGGTGTTGCGATATCTGTTGGGCAGCCGCTATTGCGAAACCGATCTGCTGTCTGATACCGCCTGGAGCCTGTTTGGCGCGATGGCGCCCGGCTGGGGGCGGGTGCAGGCGATTTGCGATTTCGTGAACCGGCACATTCAGTTCGGCTATGAATTTTCACGCCCGACCCGGACGGCGGCCGAGGCCTATAACGAAGGGCGCGGGGTGTGCCGGGATTTTACCCACCTGGCGATCACGCTGTGCCGGTGCCTGAACATTCCGGCGCGCTATTGCACCGGTTATATCAGCGATATCGGAGAGCCACCGCCCTATGCGCCGATGGATTTCGCCGCCTGGATGGAGGTCTATCTGGGTGGTCAGTGGTGGGCTTTCGATCCGCGCAACAACAAGCCACGGATCGGGCGGGTGCTGATCGCGCGCGGTTGCGACGCCACGGATGTGCCGCTGACCCACAGCTTTGGCATGAACAGCCTGGTTGGTTTCAAGGTCTGGATCGACGAGGCACAGGACGGCTGAACGCCCCTAACCTTGCAGAACCGACCGCGCCCAGCTTGGACGGCGCGTACTGTCCACCAGTGAAACCTCGGGCGCATACCGCCCGCCAAGGGCCAGCGTCTGGGCGCGCAGCATTTCTATGCCCTGTTCAGAGCGCACCGGCAGCGCAGATGCCGATATCGGTGCGCCAACCGTCATCCGATAGGGCTGGCTGGCCTTGTTCAGCGTCTCGTGAAAAAGGGTGATGTCGCGCAATGTCGGGTGGATCAGGTCGAACAGATAGAACAGCACCGAATTGCGCGCCCGTATGTTGATCGGGATCACCGGCACATCGAACTTGCGCGCGATCATCGCCGCCGAGGCCATCCATGGCCGTTCCCGCAGTCGCAATCCGCTGCGCTTGGCCAAACGGCCCGATGGAAAGATCACGCCCACGCGGCCGGCGTCGATCGCGGAACGGGTAAAGGCCATGGTTTCACGGGTCTTGCCATGGCTGCGCTTTTCCTCGCGCCATTCCACGGGGGCGATCATCCGGTCCATCTGCGGCAGAACGCGCAGGATATCGCGGTTGGCATAATAGAACAGATCGGGACGAACCGGCGACAAGGCCGACCACAGCATGATTCCATCGGCAATGCCGGTGGGGTGGTTGGCCACGATCAGCGCCGGGCCGGACCGCGGGATGTTGTCCAGCCCGGTGATCTGCACATCCTGCGCCAGAAGCCGCGCCATTTCATCCATGATGACCGGATAGGGGTGATCTTTCAGCGCCTCGCCCAGGGCGACGGTGCGTGGATAGCCCAGCAGCCGGGTCAGAACACGGCGGGACGGTGCGGACCATGGATGTTTGGCAAACAGCCAGGGCGCGCGCTCTTCGATCAGGGGGTCGATTCTGTCCTGCATGATCCTTGTCACCATAGTGCTGCAAAATAATTGTGACAATGTGAGACATATCCCGGATATGGCGCTTGGCAAATGACATCGCGCAACGTGCAGGCGATTTATTGCCGGTTTTCAGGCCCCCATCAGCCGGTCCGCCATCTCGCCCAGATCGCGGCTTAATCCGGGATGAGCGCGGATCCGTGACAGGGCGGCACGCATCATATCCTGGCGATCAGCATCATAGCGGGGCCAGGTTTCAAATGCCGTTGACATGCGCGCCGCGGTTTGCGGGTTCACGCCATCCAGCCGGATCAGCCAGTCGGCGACCAGATCGTATCCAGCCCCGTCTGGGGTGTGGAAACCCGCAGCATTGGTCGCAAACGCGCCGATCAGAGAACGGAAGCGGTTTGGATTTTTCCAATCGAAATCAGGGTGTTTTGCGAGGGTCTTGACAGTGGATGCCGCGCGCTCGGGCGCGGCCAGCCCTGCCTGCAGCGCGAACCATTTGTCCAGCACCAGCCGGTCATCGGCCCATTGGTCATAAAAGGCGCGCGTTTCGGCCGCGCCCGCGCCAATCTCCAGCAGGCAGGCAAAGGCGCCCAGTTGATCGGTCATGTTGTCGGCCGCTGCATATTGCGCCGTGGCCTGCGCGCCAGCATCCAGCCGCGACAGATAGGCCAGCGCCGAGTGTCGCAATGCCCGCCGCCCGGCATCACCCGCATCGGGGCGATAGGGGCCCGGGCAGGCCATATCGGCATAGAGACGCGGCAACAGGTCTGACAGGTGCCGGGCAATCGCCGTTTTCAGCATGCGCGTTGTCGCGTGGATCGTCCCTGGATCGGGGGTTAGGCCGCTGTCGACCAGTGATTGCGCCATGTCATCTTCGGACGGCAGGCGCAGCACCAGCGCGCGAAACGCCGGATCAAGGCTGTCATCCCCTGCCACACGGTGCAGCGCATCCAGCAGGCCGGCCGATGGTGCGGCGCCTTCGCTGATCATGCGGATCAGCACGTCCTTGGCCAGCGCGCGGCCGGCCTCCCATTTGTTGAAAGGATCGGTGTCATGGGCCAGCAGAAAGGCGCGTTCCTGCGCCGTGCTGTCGCGTTGCACGATCACCGGCGCGGAAAAACCGCGCAGGATCGAGGGCACCGGGCGCGCCGCCAGCCCGTCAAAGGTGAAACTTTGCCGGGCCTCGGTCATTTCCAGAACCGTTGTCGGCACGATCTCATCCCCGTTTGGATTAAGCAGGCCCACCGCGATAGGAATGACCTGTGGCAGTTTGTCGTCCTGACCGGGCGTCTTCGGTGTTTTCTGTTCAAACGAAAGGGTATAGCGGCCATTGCTGAAGTCGTCTGTCACTGTCAGGCGCGGGGTTCCGGCCTGGGAATACCACCGCTTGAACTGGGTCAGATCGCGCCCGGTGGCATCCTGAAACACCGTCAGCCAATCCTCGATCGTGGCGGCATCTCCGTCGTGGCGGGTGAAATACAGATCCAGCGCGGCCTTGTAGCCATCATCGCCCACCAGCCGTTTCAGCATGCCGATGACCTCGGCGCCCTTTTCATAGACGGTGGCGGTATAGAAATTGTTGATCTCGACATAAGCCTCGGGGCGCACAGGATGGGCCAGCGGGCCGTTATCTTCGCGGAACTGGCGCGCGCGCAGCATCAGCACGTCTTCGATCCGCTTGACGGCATGGGACCGCATATCGCCGGAAAACTGCTGATCGCGGAACACGGTCAGCCCTTCTTTCAGGCACAGCTGGAACCAGTCGCGGCAGGTGATACGGTTGCCGGTCCAGTTGTGGAAATATTCATGGGCGATGATCGCCTCGATCCGGGCGAAATCATCGTCGGTGGCGGTCTGCGGGCTGGCCAGAACGTATTTGGAGTTGAAGATGTTCAGCCCCTTGTTCTCCATCGCGCCCATGTTGAAATCATCGACCGCGACGATGTTGAACACGTCCAGATCATATTCGCGGCCATAGCTGTCCTCATCCCATTTCATGGACCGTTTCAGCGCGTCCAGCGCATAGTCGCATTTATCCTGATCGCCGGGGCGCACCCAGATGTTCAGCTTCACTTGTTTGCCGGAAGCCGTTGTAAAATCGTCAGAAACCGCCACCAGATCACCCGCGACCAGCGCGAACAGATAGGCCGGTTTGGGCCAGGGGTCGTGCCACTCGGCCCAGCCATCGCCCGCCGCCACCGGGTTGCCGTTTGACAGCAATACCGGCAGATCGCTTTCGATACGCACGGCAAAAGGCGCCATCACATCGGGGCGGTCGGGGTAAAAGGTGATCTTGCGGAACCCTTCGGCCTCACACTGGGTGCAATACATGTGGTTCGACATGTAAAGCCCTTCCAGTGCTGTGTTTTTCTCTGGAGCGATCTCGACTTCGGCGGTCCAGACGAAGGGACGATCAGGCACGTCGCAACGCAGCCCCGAGGCGTCAATCACCGGTGATACGGCCGCCCCGTCGATCGCCGCCGCGATCAGGCGCAGCCCCTCGCCATCCAGCCGGAACGCACCGGGGGCGCGGTCCGGGTTGGGGCGAAAGCTGATTTCGGACAGAACCCGGGTGGCGCCCGGCGACAGGCGAAAGGTCAGCGACACCTGATCGACCAGCCAGACGGGCGGGGCGTAATCGGACAGGAGGATAGGTTCTGCGGTCATCATCTTCCCGGAAATGGAACGAAGTTGCATCGCAGACGTTAATCAGTTGCCGGACGGGCATCAACCAAAAGGCAAACAATCGGAGGACAGCCACATGTCGGCCCCCAGAACCAATACGGAAACACAGAGCAGACGGCATCGCTGGCCGTTGATCGGCATGATCATTGTCGTGCTGTTCGGGGTGGGGATCATTCTTTATTGGATGGTCTTCGATGTCGCGGGCAAAGGCAACACGCCGCAGAACGGTGCGCAGATCGACGGTCGGACGGGCGAGATCACCGATCAGCCCGAAACGACGCCCGCGCCTACCGAAACGATCACGCCGACGCCGCCGGTGAATGCGCCGCAGCCGGATCCGACCGACTGAACGTGACAGGGGCGCGGGGCAGTGGCGCAGGCGGCTAAAGCGCGCGCGCCGCTGCTTCCAGTTTCGCCAAGGTCTCATAGCCCTTTTCCTCGGCGCCGAATTTTATCGCGTCCGCGCGGGTCATGTCGATCAGCGTCATGCGCAGCGTCACCCGTGTGCCGTCCTGTTCTGGCGCAAAGGTCACGACTACATCAGCGTGATGGCGCATGTCGTCAAACCCCAACAGCCGATAGGCGATGCGCTGCTGCGGCACCATCTCGATGAACTCATGCAGGTTGGGAAATCGCTGACCATCCCCCACCATGGTGAAACGCCAGCGCCCGCCCTGACGCAGGTCGATTTCTTCGGTCTCGCAGTGATAGCCATCGGGCCCCCACCAGCGCGGCAAGTGGTCGGGATCGGTCCAGGCGCGCCAGACGGCGGCGGGGGGCGCGTCGATCAGACGCTCCAGAATCAGGGTGCGCTCGGGGCTGTCCGTGCTCATTTCATCAGCCCCTTTGCGTAATCTTCAAGTTGCGTAACGACAGTGCCCCAGCCGTCGTAAAAGCCCATATCCTCATGCGCCTTGCGGGTGTCGGGGCTGCGATGGCGCGCGATGGCGGTGTATTCGGTGCCGCCGTCGGGCGTGACGGACAACAGCAGGATCGCGGTCATGAAGGGCTCGGGCGCGGGTTTCCAGCCTTCGGTATAGGTATCTGTAAAGACAAGCTTTTCATGCGGGATCACTTCCAGATAGACGCCGTTATTCGCCATCTCGTTGCCGTCCACATCAAAGGTCGTGTTGAACCGGCCGCCGACGCGCAGGTCGATATCGACGGCTGTCACCTTGTGCGGGCGCGGCACGAAGAAATGCGGGATATGTTCGGGCTGTGTCCAGCATTCCCAGACCAGGCTGCGCGGCACGGCCAGATTGCGGGTGAAACTGAGGTCAGTCTTGGGATCGAGGTCCATTGCGGTGCTCCTTCATCAGGTTGGTCACGTAATCGTCGAATCGGTCAAGCCGCGCGTCCCAGATGTCGCGCTGTTCGTCGAGCCATGTGCGCACGGGGGCGAAGGCGGCCGGGTTCAGCATGCAGGACCGCACGCGCCCGGTCTTTTCGGTTTCGATCAGGCCGGCGGCTTCCAGTTTGGCCAGATGCCCCATGAAAGAGGGCAGCGCCATGTCGAACGGGCCGGCCAGGTCCGATACGCTGGCGGGTCCTGCGGCAAGTCTGGTCAGGATCGCGCGCCGCGTCGGATCACCCAGCGCGGTGAAAATCTGGTCGAGGGATGTATCATACTTAGCCATACGCCTAAGTATTATCCCGCTGCGCCGAAAGGTCAAGTGTCATGCTGCGCCCTGCGCTTGTGATCAACCGGGCAGAGGGCTAGTCTGCCCGCAACATGCGGAACAGATGCGGGAAAACCTATGTCAGACAGGATCGCGGTCGAAGGCTTGCAGGTTGCCGATATCCTGTATCATTTCATCAATGACCGGGCCTTGCCCGGCACCGGCATCACGCCGGATCGGTTCTGGTCTGCGCTGGCAGAGCTTTTCGACCGATTTACCGCTGAAAATCATGCCCTTTTGCAGCAGCGCGAGGCCTTGCAGCAGCAGATTGACAACTGGCACATAAAGCGCGCCGGGCAGCCGCACGATCCGGTGGCCTATCAGGCCCATCTGCGCGATATCGGCTATCTGCTGCCCGAGGGGCCGGATTTCACCATCGCAACCGGTCCGACCGACCCTGAAATATCGACAATTGCCGGGCCACAACTGGTCGTGCCCATCACCAATGCGCGCTATGCGCTGAATGCCGCCAATGCACGCTGGGGCAGCCTGTATGACGCGCTTTACGGCACCGATGCGCTGGGCGATCTGCCGCGGCCGGGGTCCTATGATGCCGCAAGGGGCGCGCGGGTCGTGGCCTGGGGGCGCGCCTTTCTGGATCAGGCGGTGCCGCTGGCTGGCGGCTCCTGGAGCGAGGTCGCGGCGCTTGCGGTTGTGGATGGCGCATTGTCGGGGGTGGCGCTGGCTGATCCGCGGCAATTTTCCGGCCATGTCGGCGATGCAACCAATCCAGAAGTAATACTACTTAATAACAATGGCTTACATATTATTATTAAACTTGATCGCGCCACGCCGGTGGGGCGCGATGACCCCGCTGGGATCAGCGATGTGGTTCTGGAATCCGCCCTGTCTTCGATCATGGATTGCGAAGACAGCGTGGCCGCGGTCGATGGGCCGGACAAGACGCTGGCCTATGCCAACTGGCTGGGCCTGATGCGGGGTGATCTGGCCGAGCAGGTTGAAAAGGGCGGCAAGACCTTCACACGCCGCCTGAACGATGACATCGCCTTTACCGCCGCTGACGGGTCATCCGCGGTGCTGAAGGGGCGTGCGCTGATGCTGGTGCGTAATGTGGGCCACCTGATGACGACACCCGCAATTCTGGATGCGCACGGCCAGGAGGCGTTCGAAGGTCTTCTGGATGCGATGGTCACCACCCTGATCGCAATCCATGATCTGCAAAAAACCGTCGGCCCGCGCAATTCGCAAACCGGATCGGTCTATGTGGTCAAGCCCAAGATGCACGGCCCGGACGAGGTCGGTTTTGCCGACCGGGTGTTCAGCCATGTCGAACAGGCGCTGGGCCTGCCGCAATACACGGTCAAACTGGGCATCATGGACGAGGAACGTCGCACATCCGTCAACCTGCGCGAATGTATCCGCGCGGCGACGCATCGGGTGGCTTTCATCAATACCGGCTTTCTTGACCGCACCGGGGATGAGATCCACACCTCGATGGAGGCGGGGCCGATGCTGCCCAAGGGGCAGATGAAAACCCAGCCCTGGATCACGTCATACGAGGATCGCAATGTCGATATCGGGCTGGCCTGCGGGCTGAAGGGACGGGCGCAGATCGGCAAGGGGATGTGGGCCATGCCCGATCTGATGGCCGATATGCTGAAGGCGAAAATCGCGCATCCGCAGGCCGGGGCTACCTGTGCCTGGGTGCCCAGCCCGACGGCGGCCACGTTGCATGCCACGCATTATCACCAGGTCGATGTGATGGCGCGGCAGGACGAGATTGCGGCGGGCGGCGCGCGCGGCACGCTGGATGATCTGCTGACCATCCCCCTGGCGAGCGGCCATAACTGGACCAGCCAGGAAATCCGGCAGGAAATCGACAATAACGCGCAGGGCATCCTTGGCTATGTCGTGCGCTGGGTCGATCAGGGGGTTGGCTGTTCGAAGGTGCCCGATATTCATGATGTCGGCCTGATGGAAGATCGCGCCACCTGCCGGATCAGCAGTCAGGCGCTGGCCAACTGGTTGCATCACGGGGTGGTGACATCCGAACAGGTGATGGCGGGACTGCGGCGCATGGCGGTTGTGGTGGACCGGCAGAATGCCGACGATCCGGCCTATATCCCGATGGCGCCCGATTTCGATGGCATCGCCTTCCAGGCGGCCTGCGATCTGGTGTTCAAGGGTTGCGAACAGCCTTCGGGCTATACCGAACCGGTACTGCATGCCCGGCGGCGGCAATTGAAGGCCAGCCTGGGAAGCTAATACGAATAACAAAAGGGGTGCAGCATGGCCGTTCTGACATTGCGCAAGGCGCGCACGATCATTCGCAAGACGTTTGAAACCGGGCGCGAGATGGGGCTGAAGCCCCTGTCGGTGGTGGTTCTGGATGCCGGCGGGCATGTGATCGCCTTCGAGCGCGAAGACGGATCCAGCCCCGGCCGGTTTCCGATCGCGCAAGGCAAGGCCTATGGCTGCGTGATGCTGGGGATGGGCGGCAAGGCCCAGATGGCGCGGGCCGAAACACAGGCCTATTTCATGCAGGCGGCCAATGGCGTTTATGGTGGCAAGGTGGTGCCGGTGCCGGGCGGCATCCTGCTGCGCGATTCGCGCGGTGGCGTCATCGGGGCGATCGGCGTGACCGGGGACACATCCGACAATGATGCGGTTGCCGGATTGGCCGGCGCGGCGGCGGCAGGGCTGACGGGCGAGGCCTAGCGCCACGATCTGCCGTGAAACTGTGCGCCGGTTCAGGCAAAGGACGCTTTGTCGCGGGTGATATCTTCAACTTTGCCACCAATGTCTGTATCGTTCAGACAAAAGCAAGAGGGTGCAGATGGCGCGACCCATCGTCGGCATTATCGGGAACCACCACCTGATCAATGACACCTATTCGACGCAGGCCGGTGGCATGATGAATATCGAGGCCGTGTCCGAGGTTTCGGGCGCGCTGCCTTTGCTGGTGCCGGCCGATCCGCGTTTCGTGTCCTTGCCCGAACTGATGGAAACCTGCGACGGTTTCCTGTTCACCGGCGGGCGCCCCAATGTTCACCCTGCGGAATATGGCGAAGAGCCGACCCCGGCGCATGGCGATTTCGACCGGGCGCGCGACGGTCTGACGCTGCCGCTGATCCGGGCGCTGGTCGAACGCGGCCAGCCGTTTTTCGGCATCTGTCGCGGCTTTCAAGAGGTCAACGTGGCGATGGGCGGCACGCTGTATCCCGAAATCCGCGATCTGCCGGGCCGGATGAACCATCGTATGCCGCCCGATGGCACCGTCGAAGAGAAATTCGCCCTGCGCCATATGGTGCGCCTTACGCCCGATGGCCCCTTTGCGCGGCTGCTCGGGGCGTCACAGGTCATGACCAACACGCTTCACGGGCAGGGGATCAAGACCCCCGGCGCGCGCATCGTGATTGATGGCCACGCCCCCGACGGCACACCCGAGGCGATTTTCGTGCGCGATGCGCCCGGTTTCACGCTGTCGGTGCAGTGGCACCCGGAATATAATGCCGCCAATGACCCCGTGTCGCGGCCGTTGTTCCAGGCCTTCGGTGAAGCGGTGCGCGCCTGGGCCTGCACAAAACACGCCCCCGTGCGCAAGACGGCATGACTTGACCTTCCCCCTGCTGGAACGTTTAGACGGCTGCTGACCGGAAAAATTGGAGGCGTGAATGCGAAACTTGATCATCGCGGGGATTGTGGTGGTTCTGGGGCTTGGCGGCATCGTCTATGTGCTGCGCCCCGCGCCGGTGCCCGTCCCGGCGGCGGTGGCGCAAACCGCACGTCCCGGCGCGGCGGTAACGGTTACGCTGCCGGTTCTGGATGATCAGGCGCGTATGGGTCAGTTGGCCTTTGCCGCCAAATGCGCCGCCTGCCACGGCGACAACGGTGCCGGGCGTGAGGGGGCGGGCCCGCCGTTGATCCACAAGATATACGAGCCGGGCCATCATGGCGATTTCGCCTTTGTCAGCGCCGCGCGCAACGGTGTGCGCGCCCATCACTGGCGCTTTGGCGACATGCCCGCCGTGGCGGGTGTCAGTGACGCCGATATCGCCAATATCGTGGCCTTCGTGCGCGCCGTGCAGCGCGCCAACGGAATCAATTGACCGGCATCACAGGGCGAAAGCCATGCGGAAATTGGTCAGCGCCACGCCGTTGCGGATCACGCTTTGGCGGGCCAGCGTCTGCCAGCCATGGCGGGTAAAGAACCGCTGTGCCAGCCAGCTTGCCTCGGTCGTCAGCAGCGGCAGCCTGCGGCCGCGCGCCCAGGCGATCTGACGCAGATACAGCGCATCCGCCACGCCGGCTCCCATCTGGTCGGGCGCGACATAGGCAAGATCAAGAAAGCCGTCGTGGCCCAGCGTCATGAAGCCCAGCACATCGTCGCCGTGATGGGCAATCAGGCCGTGCCCGCCGCAGATCATGTCGCCCCAGTTTTCCGGCGCGACGGCAGGAGCCCAGGCGGCGCGTTCACGCGCGTCATAAAAGGCAGCCGCCCCCTGATGCACCGCGGCGTGAAACACCGCATAGGTTGCCGCACAATCGGATGGCCGGGCCGGGCGGATATCAAAAACGCTGTCCATATGGCGATCCGGGCTGGGGCATCGAATTGGGCTTTGCCCGGTGATAGCGCGGGCGTAAACAGGATGTCATGCGATATCTGTTCCGCCTGATTGATCTGCCGCCGCTCTGGCTGGCCTTCTTTGCCGCGCTGGCCTGGGGGCAGGGGCAATTTCTGCCGGTTCTATCCTTTGGCAACTGGGCGAACTGGCTGGGTGCTGCGCTGATCGGGGCCGGGATCATGACCGGGGCGGCGGCGGTTGCGCAATTTCTGCGCCGCCGCACCACGGTGATTCCCCGCCGCAGCCCCAGCGCGCTGGTCAGCGATGGCATTTTCCGCCTGACACGCAATCCGATCTATCTGGGCGATGCGTTGTTGCTGGGCGGGCTGGCGCTGCGCTGGGAGTCGGTTATCGGTTTGCTGCTGGTGCCGCTGTTCATGGGGTTGATACAGCGCCGTTTTATTTTGGGCGAGGAACTGCGCCTGCGGCAGGAATTTGGCGCGGCATTCGAAGCCTATGCCGCGCGGGTTCGGCGCTGGCTGTAACGGGCGCGACGTGGCGTCAAGAAAGGTCGCGCCGGTGCTTGTGAAATAATCTTGCGCAATGCTATTAGGGATGAAACGAATTTCCGACCGGCATATCTGCGTGACCGGCCAAGAAAAGGGGAGCATATCGTGAAAATCGGGGCACCGAAGGAAGTATACGAGGGCGAGGCACGCGTTGCCATGACCCCCGACAGCGCCCTTCAGCTGCAAAAGCTGGGGTATGACTGTGCCATTGAAACCGGGGCCGGGGCGGGCGCGGGTTTTTCCGATGACGCCTATCAGGCAGCCGGGGTCGAGATCATCAAGACACCCGCCGCCCTGTGGAAGTCGGCCGATATCGTCGTCAAGGTGCGCCAGCCCAACGAGACCGAGCTGAAACGCCTGCGCGAAGGCCAGACGCTGATCAGTTTCTTCAACCCCGCCGCCAATACCGAAGGCATGGAATCGGCCAAGGCCAAGGGCGCCAACGTCATCGCCATGGAAATGGTGCCGCGTATTTCGCGCGCGCAAAAGATGGACGCGCTGTCGTCGATGGCCAATATCGCCGGGTATCGCGCGGTGATCGAGGCGGGCAACAATTTCGGCCGTTTCTTCACCGGCCAGATCACGGCGGCGGGCAAGGTGCCCCCGGCCAAGGTTCTGGTGGTGGGCGCCGGTGTGGCCGGTCTGGCCGCGATCGGCACCTCGACCAGCCTGGGCGCGATCACCTATGCCTTCGACGTGCGCCCCGAAGTGGCCGAACAGGTCGAATCGATGGGCGCGCAATTCGTGTTCCTGGATTTCGAGGAAGAACAGCAGGACGGTGCCGCGACGGGTGGCTACGCCTCTGTCTCGTCCCCGGAATTTCACGCCGCCCAGATGGCCAAGTTCCGTGAACTGGCCCCGGAAATGGATATCGTGATCACCACCGCGCTGATCCCCAACCGCGAGGCGCCGGAACTGTGGACGCCCGACATGGTGGCGTCGATGAAGCCCGGTTCGGTGATCGTCGATCTGGCCGCTGAAAAGGGCGGCAACTGCAAGCTGACCGTGGCCGATCAGAAGATCGTCACCGATAACGGCGTGACCATCATCGGTTATACCGATTTCCCGTCGCGCATGGCGGCGCAGGCCAGCACGCTTTATGCTACCAATATCCGCCACATGATGACGGATCTGACCCCGGGCAAGGATGGCCAGATCGTTCACAACATGGAAGACGACGTGATCCGCGGTGCCACGGTAACCTTTGGCGGCGAAATCACCTTCCCGCCGCCGCCGCCCAAGATCAAGGCGATTGCTGCCAAGCCCAAGGAAAAGGTCAAGGAACTGACGCCTACGGAAAAGCGCGCCCAAGAAGTGGCCGCCTTCAAGGCGCAGACCAAACAGCAGGTCACATTGCTGGTTGTGGGGGCCGTGTTGTTGCTGGCGGTCGGCAGTATTGCGCCGGCCAGCTTCATGCAGCATTTCATTGTCTTCGTGCTGTCGGTCTTTGTCGGCTTCCAGGTGATCTGGAACGTGTCGCATTCGCTGCACACGCCGCTGATGGCCGTGACCAACGCCATTTCGTCGATCATCATCCTGGGGGCGCTGATGCAGATCGGATCAGGGTCGTTCCTGGTGATCGTGCTGGCCTCGTTGTCAGTCTTCATGGCAGGGATCAACATCTTCGGCGGCTTCCTTGTCACCCGGCGCATGCTCGCCATGTTCCAGAAATCCTGAGGGGGCCAGAGCAATGGAATTCGGTTTTACCATCGCCGCCTATGTGATCGCGGCTGTTTTGTTCATCCTTTCGCTGGGCGGCCTTTCGGGGCAGGAAAGTGCCAAGCGGGCCGTCTGGTATGGCATCGCCGGCATGGCGCTGGCGGTTCTGGCCACCCTGATCGGGCCGGGCAGCGGGCTTTGGCTGCTGTCGGCGGTTTTGATCGCGGCGGGCGGCATCATCGGTTTCTATATCGCGCAGCGCGTGCAGATGACCGAAATGCCGCAACTGGTGGCGGCCATGCACAGCCTTGTCGGTCTGGCGGCGGTTTTCGTGGGCTATAACGCCTATCTTGAACTGGGCCGGGTTCTGGCCATGACCCCGGTCGAGCGCGAGGCCCTGGACGGCTTTGCCGCGCTGCTGGCGCATAAGGATGCGGTCGAGCAGTCGATCCTGAAGGTCGAGGTGTTCCTGGGTGTGTTCATCGGGGCGATCACCTTTACCGGGTCGGTCGTGGCCTTTGGCAAACTGGCGGGCAAGGTGTCGTCAAAGGCGACCAAGCTGCCCGGCGGGCATATGCTGAATGCGGGCGCTGCGATCCTGAGTGTGATCCTGCTGATCATGTTCCTGAACGGTGCCGGTCTTTGGTCGCTGATCGCGATGACGCTGCTGGCCTTCTTCATCGGCTATCACCTGATCATGGGTATCGGCGGTGCCGATATGCCGGTGGTCGTGTCGATGCTGAACAGCTATTCGGGCTGGGCGGCGGCGGCGATCGGGTTCAGCCTGGGCAATGACTTGCTGATCGTGGTCGGCGCGCTGGTGGGTTCTTCGGGTGCGATCCTGTCCTATATCATGTGCAAGGCGATGAACCGCAGCTTCATCAGCGTGATCCTGGGCGGCTTTGGCGGCACCAGCGGCCCCGCGATGGAGGTCGAGGGCGAACAGATCGCCATCGACGCCGAAGGCGTGGCCGCAGCCCTGGACGAGGCCGACAATATCATCATCATCCCAGGTTACGGCATGGCGGTGGCGCAGGCGCAGCAATCGGTATCGGAGCTGACCAAGCGGCTGCGCGCCAAGGGCAAGACTGTGCGCTTCGCCATTCACCCGGTGGCGGGGCGTCTGCCCGGCCATATGAACGTGCTGCTGGCCGAGGCCAAGGTGCCCTATGACATCGTGCTGGAAATGGACGAGATCAACGATGATTTCCCCAGCACCGACGTGGCCATCGTGATCGGGTCGAATGACATCGTGAACCCCGCGGCCCAGGAAGACCCAAACAGCCCCATCGCCGGGATGCCGGTTCTGGAATGCTGGAAGGCCAAGCAGGTGTTCGTATCCAAGCGTGGGCAGGGCACCGGCTATTCCGGCATCGAAAATCCGCTGTTCTACAAGGAAAACACGCGGATGTTCTATGGCGATGCCAAGGCCAGCCTGGACAAGCTGCTGACGATGATCAGTTGATCGTTATTCTGTGACGATGCAATTCGCCCTGCCTTTTGGCGGGGCGTTTTGTATTTGGGGGGGCATGGTGCGCGCGGCCTGTGGCGGTGTTTTTACGGCGATGCGGGGCAGGCTGTGGCTTGATTTTCACCGGGGCGCGCCGCAGGCTGATATGCAACCGCACGACCGCCGTCCGACCGACCCAAAGGAATCCTCATGCCCGTCAAGAATCGCATTGCGCAGATGCACGATGAAATCACCGCCTGGCGGCATGATTTTCACACTCATCCCGAATTGATGTTCGACACGCATCGCACGGCCGCGCGCGTGGCCGATTTGCTGGGCGATTTTGGCTGTGACGAGGTGGCAACCGGTATCGGCCGCATCGGCGTGGTGGGCGTGATCCGGGGGAAGACGGACAGCTCTGGCCGGGTGATCGGGCTGCGCGCCGATATGGACGCCCTGCCGATAGCCGAACAAACCGGGGTGGATTATGCATCGCAAACACCGGGCAAGATGCATGCCTGCGGGCATGACGGCCATATGGCGATGCTGCTGGGGGCGGCGAAATATCTGGCCGAGACGCGCAATTTCGACGGCACCGCCGTGGTGATCTTTCAGCCCGCCGAAGAGGGAGGCGGCGGCGGGCGCGAAATGGTGCAGGACGGGTTGATGGAGCGGTTCGGCATTCAGGAAGTTTACGGCATGCACAACCTGCCGGGCCTGCCCGCCGGTCAGTTCGGCATTCGCCCCGGCCCGATCATGGCGGCAACGGATGAGTTTGAAATCATCGTTACCGGCCGTGGCGGCCATGCGGCCAAACCGCATGAAGGCGTCGATACCACGCTGGTGGCCGCGCATATGGTGATCGCACTGCAATCCATCGCCTCGCGCAATATCGACCCGCTGAAACAGGTGGTGGTGTCGGTCTGCACCTTCCGCACCGATACCGAGGCGCATAACGTCATCCCGCAGAATGTCCGCCTGCGTGGGACCGTGCGCACGATGGATGCCGGCGTGCAGGCCCTTGTTGAAACCCGGCTGAAGGATATCGTGACCGGCACCGCCCAGACCTTTGGCGCGCGGGCCGATATCCGCTATCGCGCCGGTTATCCGGCCACGGTGAACGCGCCCGACCAGACGGAATTCGCCGCCAGCGTGGCGCGCATGGTGGCGGGCAGTGTGGATGACGATATCGCCCCCACGATGGGGGCCGAGGATTTTTCCTATATGCTGAACGAGCGCCCCGGCGCCTATATCTTTACCGGCAATGGCGACAGCGCCGCCTGGCACACGCCCGATTATAATTTCAATGATGACGCGATCCCGGCAGGGGCGTCTTATTGGGTGGGCATCATCGAACAGCGGATGCCGGTTTAGTCGATTTTTCGCAGAAAAATCAGGGTATCAGCCGCCGGTATGGCTCATGTGGCGGGGCATCTGGCCATCGGCGCGCTGGCGGGAATAGTCGAAATCATGGCCCTTGGGCTTGGCCGCGATCGCCGCGTGGATCGCTTGCACCAGCGGCGCGTCGTCGTCGGGATGGTTGCGCAGGGCAGGGCGCAGATCGGCCATGTCTTCCTGGCCCAGGCACATGTAAAGCTGCCCGGTGCAGGTCAGCCGCACCCGGTTGCAGCTTTCGCAGAAATTATGGGTCAGGGGGGTGATGAAACCAATTTTCTGGCCGGTCTCTTCCAGCCGGACATAACGCGCAGGCCCGCCGCTGCGTTCGGCCAGATCGGTCACGGTATAACGCTCGGCCAGACGGGTGCGCAGATCGGACAGGGCCCAATATTGATCCAGCCGGTTTTCATTACCGATATCGCCCATCGGCATGACCTCGATCCAGGTCAGGTCGATATCGCGTGACGCGCACCATTCGGTCAGGGTGAACAGCTCGCAATCGTTGAACCCTTTCAGCGCCACCGCATTGATCTTGACCCGCAGCCCTGCGGCCTGTGCCGCATCAATGCCGCGCAGCACCTGCGGCAACCGGCCCCAGCGGGTGATCTGTGCAAATTTATCCTGATCCAGCGTATCAAGCGACACATTCACCCGCCGCACGCCCGCCGCATGCAGATCATCCGCAAAGCGTTCCAGCTGCGATCCGTTGGTGGTCAGCGTCAGCTCTTGCAACGCGCCGCTGTCCAGATGCCGCGACATCGCGTTGAAAAACGTAATGATACCCTTGCGCACCAGCGGTTCGCCCCCGGTGATGCGCAGTTTCTGCACGCCAAGGCCGATGAAGGCCGAACACATCCGGTCCAGCTCCTCCAGCGACAGCAGTTCGGCCTTGGGCAGGAAGGTCATGTTTTCCGACATGCAATAGACACAGCGAAAATCGCATCGGTCGGTGACCGAAACGCGCAGGTAAGTGATCGCGCGGGCAAAGGGATCAATCAGCGGTGTCATCGGCTGAACCTAAGGCCGCCGGGGCGGGGCTGCAAGTCACAGATACTTGCCCGCTTCCTTGCGGGCAAAGGGTTTCAGCCGGGCGCCATGGGTTTCAAGGAAGGTTTGCGCACGCGGCGCATCGTGCTTCGACAGATCGCGCAGCCACCAGGCGATGGCTTTCTGGATGAACCAGGCGTGATCGTCGGCCCGCGCGGCGGCCCAGCCCAGCACCCGGTCGCGGATCGCCAGATCCTGCGCGGTGGGATGGTTCTGCTTGGTCCAGGGCAGGGTGATCACAAAGGCGGCGCGCCGGGTCCACATATGGTCGGACGTGATCCATGTTTCGACCGTATCAATGCGGCCCGGATCGGCGATCAGCCGTTTCTGCCCGGCCATGCAGGCGTGATCGGCAATCGCCCAGCTGTCGAAATCGGGCACCCAGGCAACGATCAGATCCCAGACCGCATCATCGGGGCGGGTGCGGGCCTGGGTCAGCAGTTTGGCGGCGGCGATGCGGGCCTCGAATATATCACTGGCCCACAGATCGCGCGCCAGCGCCACGCGCTGATCCACCGTCAGCGCCTGACGCCAGGCTTGTGTCAGATCATTCAGCGCCGGGTTGGGGATGCCCAGCACCGGGCGGGTTTGTTTGTGATAAGCGGCCATACCCGTTGCGCGCCCCGGTTCGACAAGGTCGCGCAGGGCGGCCAGCGCCTCGTCAAAGGTCATCGAAAATACCTGTCGGCGCACCGTCCAGCGTGGACTGGTTCTTGTCGCGCCAATAGGCGGTAATGCCCTCGGGCCCCCTGTTTTCGGCCCATTTTTCCAGCACATCACGTTCGCCCGCGAACTCGAAGAACGGCACCGCATAGCCGCAGGATGTCTGGACCAGATCGACCGTCACATCGAACACCTGCCGCGCCCCGGGCGAGGGGGCGAACAGCCCGTCCAGCGCCGCCCAATCCGCATCGCGCGGATGGATCGCCCGCGCGGTGCCATAGCAGCGCAAGATCAGCGGTTGCGCCGTAAACGAACACCACATCAGCGTGATCCGGTTCACCTGCGCCAGATGGCCGGCGGTTTCATTGCCGCTGCCGGTCAGGTTGCGCCAGACGATCCGGTTTGGCCCCAGAACGCGCAGGCTGTCAATGCCCTTGGGTGATACATTGACCCGGCCATCGGCGGCGGCCGAGCCGGTGAAAAAGATATGCTGGGCCTCGATAAAGGCGCGGTGCTGATCGTGAAGGGCGGGAAACTGTTTGGCCATCTATTCCACCGTTACCGATTTGGCCAGATTGCGCGGCTGATCGACATCGGTGCCCTTGGCCACCGCCGTGTGATAGGCCAGCATCTGCGCGGGCAGGGCATAGAGGATCGGGGCGAATAGATCGGCCACCTCGGGCAGGATGATGGTCTTCCAGACGCCGTCGCTGGCGATCTGCGCGCCCTTGGCATCGGTGATCAACAGCACCTTGCCGCCGCGGGCCAGGACCTCTTGCATATTCGATACGGTCTTGTCGAACAGCCGGTCAAAGGGGGCCATCACCACCACCGGCACATGTTTGTCGACCAGCGCGATCGGCCCGTGTTTCAATTCGCCCGACGCATAGCCTTCGGCGTGGATATAGCTGATTTCCTTCAGTTTCAGCGCGCCTTCCAGCGCCAGCGGGAACATCGCGCCGCGCCCCAGGAACAGCACATCGCGGGCTTCGGCCAGCTTGCGGGCCACCGCGCGAATATCCTTGGACTGGCCCAGGGCCAGGTTCATCAGGCCGGGCAGGTTCTGCAACGCACCCAGATGCGTGGCCAGGGCGGCCGCGTCCAGCCGCCCACGCGCCTGCGCCGCCTTCAACGCCAGCAGCGCCAGCACCGTCAGTTGACAGGTGAATGCCTTGGTCGAGGCAACGCCGATCTCGACCCCGGCCAGAATCGGCAGCACCACATTGCTTTCGCGCGCGATGGAACTTTCGGGCACATTGACCACCGCCACGATCTGATCGGCCTTGCCGGTGACATAGCGCAGCGCGGCCAGCGTATCGGCGGTTTCGCCGGACTGGCTGACGAAAATGGCCATGGTGCGGGCCGGAACCGGCGGTTCGCGATACCGGAATTCCGACGCCACATCGACATCGACGGGAATGCCCGCCAGCTGTTCGAACCAGTATTTGGCGGTCAGGCAGGCCAGATAGGCGGTGCCGCAGGCCACCATGGTGATACGGTCGCAGGCGCTGAAATCCAGGGCATCGGGCAGGGATATATCCTGGCCCTCGGCCATCAGGTAATGACGCAGGGCATCGCCCAGAACGGCGGGCTGTTCGGCGATTTCCTTGGCCATGAAATGCTTGTGCCCGGCCTTTTCGACACGGGCGGCGTCGATGGCGATCGTCTTGACGGGGCGATTGGCCAGATGGCCCTGCGCATCATAGATATCGACGCCCGCGCGGGTGATCACGGCGCGGTCGCCTTCCTCCAGATAGGTGATCCGGTCGGTCAGCGGCGCCAGCGCGATCGCGTCAGAGCCCACGAACATCTCGCCGTCGCCATGCCCGATGGCCAGCGGCGATCCTTTGCGCGCGGCGATCATCAGATCGTCTTCACCGGCGAACAGGAAACACAGCGCAAAGGCACCGTCCAGCCGGGCGATGGTGGCCGTGGCCGCATCGCGCGGGGCCATGCCCTGATCCATGAAATGGCGCGCCAGCAGGGCGATGGTTTCGGTATCGGTTTCGCTTTCCGATGTGATGCCATGTGTGGCAAGTTCGGCGCGCAGATCGCGGAAATTTTCGATGATGCCGTTATGCACGACCGCGACCCGCCCCGACAGATGCGGATGCGCGTTGCGCACCGAGGGCGCGCCATGCGTGGCCCAGCGGGTATGGCCGATGCCAGCCTTGCCCGCCAGCGGTTCATGCACCAGCAGATCCGACAGATTCACCAGCTTGCCCACCGCGCGGCGGCGGTCCAGATGGCCATCGTTGACGGTGGCGATCCCGGCGCTGTCATAGCCGCGATATTCCAGCCGTTTCAGCGCCTCGACAATGATGGGGGCGACTTCGTGACTGCCCAGAACCCCGACGATACCGCACATGTTTAATACTCTTTCCGCTGTTTCGCCTTGGCAGACTTTAACATTTCGAACATCCGGCGGGCCAGCCCGTCCTTGTTGACCTGCCGCGCCCGGCCCACGGCCAGCGCCTCGGCCGGCACATCCGACGTGATCACCGACCCCGAGGCCGTCATCGCATCCGCGCCCACCGTGACCGGGGCCACCAGCATTGTATCCGATCCGATGAAGGCGCGCGCTCCGATCACGGTGCGGTGTTTCGACACGCCGTCATAATTGCAGGTCACAGTGCCCGCGCCGATATTCGCGCCCGCGCCGATATCGGCATCGCCGATATAGGTCAGGTGATTGACCTTGGCCCCGGCATCCAGGATCGCATTCTTGATTTCCACGAAATTGCCCACGCGCACGTCTTCGGCCAGTTCGGCACCCGGGCGCAGCCGGGCAAAGGGGCCGACCACGGCGCCGCGCGACACATGGCAGCCTTCCAGATGCGAAAAGGCGCGGATGGTGGCCCCGGATTCCACCGTCACATCAGGGCCGAAAAACACGTTGGGTTCGATCACGGCATCGCGGCCCAGCACGGTGTCATGGGCAAAGAACACGGTGTCGGGCGCGATCAGGGTCACGCCATCTTCCAGCGCGCCGGCCCGGGCGCGGGCCTGAAAGGCGGCCTCGGCACCGGCCAGATCGGCGCGGGTGTTCACGCCCATGGTTTCGGCTTCGTCACAGATCACGGCGGTGGCCGACAGCCCGCGCGCCCGCGCCAGCCCGACAATGTCGGTCAGATAGTATTCGCCAGCGGCATTGTCGTTGCCCACCGCGCCGATCAGCGAAAACAGGGTGGCGGCATCGGCCATGACCACGCCGCTGTTGCAGATGGTGATCGCGCGCTGAGCCTCGGTTGCATCCTTGTATTCGACGATACGTTCCAGCGTTTCGCCCGACAGTATCAACCGGCCATAGCGCGCCGGATCGGCGGCCTGAAAACCCAGGATCACCACATCATGCGCCGCGCGGGCGGCGGCCATCGCTTCCAGCGTTTCGGGCCGGATGAAGGGCGTGTCGCCATACAGAACGATCACATCGCCGCCAAACCCGTCCAGCGCCGCGCGGGCCTGATCAACCGCATGGGCGGTGCCGTTCTGTTCGTCCTGATGCACCACGATCACATCGGGGTCATGGTCGCGCGCGGCGGCGGCCACCGCATCGGCCCCATGCCCCGTCACCACCACGATATGGTCCGGCGCCAGCGCCGCGCCCGATTTCATCGCATGCACCAGCAGGGGGGCGCCTGCCACCCTGTGCAGCACCTTGGGCAGGTCGGAATTCATCCGTGTGCCCTGTCCTGCGGCAAGAATGATCAGTGCGGTCGGCATGGCGGGCCCTTTCAATCTGTTGCCACACCTTTTATCGGGGAATGGCGGTGCCGCAAGGGCCGTGCCGATCAAAAGGCGTTTCGGCAGGTTTCAATGGCCGCAAAAGGGACAATCACGGATGCGCAGCGTGATCTTCGATCTGGATGGAACACTGGCCGATACCAGCGGTGATCTGATCGCGGCGGCCAATAGCTGTTTCACCGGTATGGGGCTGGGCGCGCCGCTGGATGCCGATGCCGACAAGGCGGTGGCGTTTCAAGGCGGGCGGGCCATGCTGCGGCTGGGCTTTCAACGGGTCAACCCCGCCTGGGCCGAAACCGATATCGACACGCAGGTGCCAACCTTTCTGGCGGCCTATGCCGCGGAAATCGACCTGCGCACGCGGCTTTATCCCGGCGCGACCGATGCGGTGGCGCAATTGCGCGAGGCGGGCTTTGCCGTGGGTATCTGCACCAACAAGCCGCAAGGGCTGGCCGAATTGCTGCTGTCGCGGCTGGGTGTGCGGGATATGTTCGCCTCGCTGGTGGGGGCCGATACGCTGGCGCAGCGCAAGCCACATCCCGCGCCCTATGTCGCAGCGGTCGAACGGGCGGGCGGTGTGGTGGCGCGCTCGATCCTGATCGGCGATACGATCACCGACCGCGATACCGCGCGCGCGGCTGGCGTGCCTTGCGTTCTGGTCACCTTTGGCCCCGAAGGCGACCGGATTGCGGCGCTGAAACCGCAGGCGCTGTTGCATGATTATCAGGCATTGCACGATCTGGCGCAGCAGTTGCTGCCGCCCGATTGACCTTTGGCCGCCATCCGCCAATCATATGCGCATGATAGAATGTTTTACCGGAAGCTTTACCCAGCCCGAACCGATTCCCGAAGACGGGATCGCGGCGGCGCTGGCCGTGCTGCGGCATGGGCGGCTGCATCGTTATAATCTGTCAGGGGAAGAGGCAGGCGAGGCGGCCCTGCTGGAGCGGGACTTCGCGGCCCTGACCGGGGCGAAATACTGTCTGGCGGTGGCCTCGGGCGGCTATGCGCTGGGCTGTGCGCTGCGGACGCTGGGGGTGGGGCCGGGCGACCGGGTCTTGTCCAACGCCTTTACGCTGGCGCCGGTGCCCGGTGCGATCACCAGTGTCGGTGCGCATCCGGTTCTTGTCGGTGTGACAGAGGATCTGACCATAGATCTTGTTCACCTGCGCGCACAGATCAAGGCCAGCGGGGCGCGGGTTTTGCTGTTGTCGCACATGCGCGGCCATATCTGCGACATGGATGCGCTGATGGCGATCTGCGATGCGGCGGGTGTG
Source organism: Actibacterium sp. (assembly GCF_055134745.1). Taxonomy (NCBI): domain Bacteria; kingdom Pseudomonadati; phylum Pseudomonadota; class Alphaproteobacteria; order Rhodobacterales; family Roseobacteraceae; genus Actibacterium; species Actibacterium sp. The sequence goes on along the minus strand of NZ_JBSRVX010000030.1, from coordinate 1,400 downwards.
CGGGTGGTCGAGGATTGCGCCCATACGATGGGGGCGGACTGGGCCGGTGTGCCATCCGGGCGGCATGGGGTGATCGGCTGTTATTCCACCCAGACCTACAAGCATATAAATTCGGGCGAGGGCGGGCTGATGATCAGCGACGATGCCGATCTGATGGCCCGCGCGGTGCTGTTGTCGGGGTCTTACATGCTTTTCGACCGGCATGTCGCCGCACCGCCCACGCCGGCGTTTGACGTGCTATTGGGCGATGTGCCGAATGTTTCGGGCCGGATGGACAATCTGCGCGCCGCCATCCTGCGCCCGCAACTGCCGCTGTTGGCGGATCGGCGGGCGCGCTGGAACATTCTGTATGCCCGTATGCAGGCGGGGCTGGCCAATGTGCCGGGGCTGCGGCTGATCGACCGGCCCACCGCCGAAGGATTCGTGGGATCGTCGTTCCAGTTCCTGCTGCCGGGCTGGCCGGGGGCGCGCGTTCAGGATCTGCTTGGCCGCTGCGCGGCGCGCGGGGTGCAGTTGAAATGGTTCGGCGCGGCGCGGCCCGCCGGGTTTACATCGCGCTATGACCACTGGCGCTATGCCGCGCCGGCACCCCTGCCGCAGACCGATGCCGTGCTGGCCGGGCTGATCGACATGCGCCTGTCGCTGACGTTTTCGCCGGATGATTGCGATGTGATCGCGCGGATCATCGGTCAAGAGGTTGCCCGCGCCCGCCGCTAGGGAACCCATCCCCACGCTCAGGCATTGATCCGATGACGGAGGATCAGATGACCGATTTCACCGGCCTGCGCGCGCTTTACATCAACACCACCCTGACCCTGGACCCAAGCCAAAGCCATACGCAAACGCTGCTGGGCGCTTCGGCGGCGATCATGCGCAAGCAGGGCGTGCAGGTGGATCATCTTCACCTGCTGTCGCATCGGGTTCCCCACGGGATCTATCCCGACATGACCGAACATGGCTGGGAACGCGACGACTGGCCGGACCTGTGGCCGCAGGTTCTGGCGGCGGATATTCTTGTGATCGGCACGCCGATCTGGCTGGGCGAGGAAAGCAGTGCCTGCCGCGTGCTGATCGAGCGGCTTTATGCGATGTCGGCCAAGCTGAACGACTGCGGGCAGTCGATCTTTTACGGCAAGGTTGGCGGAACCGTCGTCACCGGCAATGAGGACGGCATCAAGCATGTCGCGATGTCGGTGGGGTTCGCGTTGAACCATCTGGGTTATACGATCCCGCCACAGGCCGATTGCGGCTGGATCGGCGAGGCCGGGCCGGGTGCGTCTTATGGTGATGCGTTGCCGGACGGGGGCCATGCCGGCGCGCAGAACGAATTCACACAGCGCAACACGACCATCATGACCTGGAACCTGATGCATGTGGCGCGGCTGCTGCGCGATCAGGGC
>NZ_JBSRVX010000029.1:0-6384 GCF_055134745.1 Actibacterium sp. | reverse complement strand
GTAATCCTCGCGCGCGGTCCATTGCGAATAGTTGGCGATGCGGGTCTGCGCGTCGTTCACATGCAGCCCCGCCCCGATGAACCCCGGCTGTTTCGAGATCACCAGCCGATAGGCCTCTTCCAGCTCGTCCAGGATATCCTGACAGGTCCCGGGGGTAACCTCGAATGTACAGATGACCGTCTGATGCCTGGCCTTGGCCGATATGGTGGGCATGCTTTCCTCCGCTGACTTGCCGGAACAGTCTAGCACATCCGGCAACGAAAACCGTGCAAAACCTGTTGCCGCTGCCCTGCAGCAAGATCGGGGCGAATCCATGGAAATTTACAAACTGCCCAAATTTCAGCCTCACCCTACGTCATCTTGCCCCTTGAAAATGCAACGGAAAAAGTACTGTTGCAATTTCGCCGCAACCGCAAACCAATGCCGCATTGCGGCAACATTTGGGCAAAGCTTCAATTTACTGACACCGGCGTGAAACATATTCGTTACCTACCAAAGCTTACTAGGCGGGGCATAGATCAACATGCCACGCGCAAAACAGGAGAGACCCCAACATGAAAAAGACATTGCTCGCGACGACCGCGCTGCTGATGACCGCTGGCGCCGCGTCCGCTGACCTGAGTTGGTCGGGTGAGGTCGAACTGGGCTGGAACGATGACGTCGAAGGCGGCGTCTATGGCTCGATAACGATCATCCCGATGCTGACCGCAGAACTGGATTATGGCCTGACCGCTTCGGCCTATGTCGAGCTGGAACTGTTCGACACCAACCAGAACGGCCTGTCGGCCAGTGATTCTGACGACTTCAATGTCGAAGATTACCTGCTGAAACTGGAAGCCAGCTACGGCGCCATTTCGTTCGGCGATCAGGCTTTTGCTGCTGAAACGCTGTGGGTTTCGGCCGGCGACATGGAAAACGACAGCATTTCCGAAGCTGACGGCGAAACCTCGCTGCTGGCCATCGGCAGCTATGGCGGCCTGACTATTGCCGTGGGCACCGTTCTGAACACCGACGATTTCGCCCTGGGTGGAACCGGCACCGGTAACTTCGACCAGCTTTCGGTCGGTCTGGCCTATGAATTCGGCAACTATTCGATCTCGGCCGCCTATCAGGAAGACACGCAAGAGCCCTGGGACGTGACCGTCAACGACGACTTCACCCTGAATGAAGTCTTCGGTATTTCGTTCAGCGGCGAATTCGCTCCGTTCTCGTTCACTGTCGGCTATGCCGAAGACATGACGATCAACGAAGAATCGATCGGTCTGGCTGTCGGCTATGCCCTGAACGACATGCTGAGCTTCGGCGCCTATTACGTCGGTGAATCGGTTGGCGGCGACAACTGGGGCGTCAGCGCCGATTACGAAAACGGCCCATTCGCTGTTGGCGTGTTCTATTCCTATGAGCAGGACGATGCGGAATACGGCTTTGAGGGCAGCTATGCCGTCAACAATGCCTTCACCATCTATGCCGGTGTCATCGAAGACGAAGACGCGATGGACGATGGCGGCGCCTATATCGGTGGCGAGTGGGACATGGGCAACGGCGCTTCGCTGCTGGTCAGCTACGCCGATGTTGATGATACCTCGGGCATCGATGATTTCGGTGCGCAGGAATACAATGACGGCGCAACCGTTCTTGTAACCTTCAAGTTCTGATCCTTCTTCCGGATCAACTCTTCCCTCGTTCATGGCAGGCCCCGGTTTGTCACGAACCACTCGCCCCCCTCGCAAGAGGGGGGCTTTTTTATGGGCGGGCACAGGGTCAGATCGGTTTGTCCATCCGTGCGGTCAGTTGGATGCGCCCATGGCACGGCACCGGCCACACCACGTTGACCTGATCGCGGTTCGCGCCCTGTTCGGTCTGAACATAGGGCATGGCGCTGACCACGGCACCGCCCGCATCACGGATTGCGCCTTCGGTCACAATCGAAACCACCTCGCGCGTGCGCCCGTCAAAGGGCAGATACCCTGCGAAGTCACAGCCCCATGTCGTCAGGTCGGTGGCCTCGTCGAATTGCAGCATCACCGGGTTCGATATGAACTGGGTCACACCGGTAAAGGAATTGCCCTGCACCGCGATGTTGCGCGCACGGCCCATATCCAGCCCGGCATAGGTAGTATCGACATAATCCACCCGGTCGATATCGCCGTTCAATGCCTTGAAGGTATTGCCCGACATGTTCAGCCCGTGGATGAAATGACCCGCCCCAACGGGTTTGACCACGAACCAGCGGAACCAGGGCGCAACGTCATTGACGGTAAAGATATTGCCCGACACCGTCAGCCCGCCAAATGAATATTCGTTCGATTGATCGGGTGCCGCGTCATGTTCATTGGTCCATTCGACAAAACTGTTGTCGATATAGTTGGCGTTCAGCGTGGTTTTCACATTGGTCGAGGTCAGAACCAGCCCCGCCAGTCGAATGCCGGCAGGCTCGTTGTCATCCTGGAACCAGTGATTGTTGACGATCATGTGACCGCCGCCGCCCATCACCGCGAAATGGGCAAAACGCACCGCACGATTGTCACGTAGCTTGACGTCATTGGCGTTCACGTTCAGCGCGATACTGGTGCGATCCTGTGCGCGAGCCTGCTGTTCATTCGACAGAAACTGACAGCGGTCGATCAACAGCCCCTGGCATCCGTCACCAATCGAGGTAATCCCGCGATCCCTGGGGGTGGTGATGAAACAGTCGCGGATCTGAAAGATAAGCCCCGATGTCGGCAGCATCACGGCGCTGGCTTCGCCGTTGCAGGACAGATCCATATCCGACAGCACAAACCGCGTCAGCGAGGCAAAACCCGAGAAATCCAGAAGGTATTTGAACCGGCTGAAGGTATAGATTTGCGTGCCTGCCGCATCGAACAGCGGCGCCGACAGGGTGATGGTGCCCGCACCGACATTCTTGTCACGCACATAGACCTCGCGCCCCACGCCCAGCCCCTGCACAAGCGACCCGATCGCGATATTCGCGACATTGGCCACCCCCGTCAGTTGCAGCGGGCTGCCTGCCGAATAGGTCGCCTGCGACGTCACGACATCGGTGTTCCAATTGGCCGAGGGCAAAGCATTGATCTGCCCGTTGCGGATCACGCGACGGATGGCATAGGTATTCTTGTTTCCAACCGCCACCTGCACGTCGATGGGCGCGTCGATATCCACGCGCCGGCCCATCATGTCCAGGCTGTCATGGTCGGAATAATTGAACAGCACCGCCAGCGCCCGCTTGAATGCCTCCAACTCATCGCCAAAGGCGTCGATATAGCTGGGCAGATCGAAATTCCGCGTCAGTGTCAGCCGTGCGGCAGCGGGCATCACGACTGTGCCTTCGAACCGAACGCGCGATTCAAACGTGACGTGATCGCCCAGGTAATAGCTGCCCGCCGACACCAGAACCCCGCGCCCGCCGGCGGCCAGATCGGCCGCCTCGAATGCCAGCCGGTCATCGGTCACCCCGTCGCCGATCGCGCCAAAATCGCGAATATCGACCCAATCCATCATGTCGCGCAAAAAGACCGATGTCACATCCTCGACCACCAGATCGTCGATCCGCACGACACCGCCATTTGCCCCCGTCAGATCAAGCCCGACATGGGCATAGATCGGGGCGGTGCCCCAAACCATATCGACGCCGCCCCGCAGCCCCGACCCGATAATCGCCGTCACGGTTTCGACCTGGCCATAGGCCGTCAATGTCACGCTGGGCCCGGTTTCGACCAGGCCGGTCACATGCGCACCGCTGCCATCACCCGCCCAGGCCGCGATGCGCACCGAAGGCAGGTTGCCGCTCATCGCCTTGACCCGCGCCGTCACCCGCAGATAGCATCCGGGCAAAAGCGGCGTCTGCCCCATATAACGCAGCTTTTGCGTGACCTGTGTTTTTGACAGCTCCAGACAACCGCCAAAATCCTGATCCGCAGGCACCAGTGCCGCATCGGGCGACCCCTGATAGCTGGCCGACCCCGGCACGCCGTCCTCGCTCGACCAAATATTCAGACCCGCCGCAAATGCCGGCGGCATCAGGACCAGCCCGTCGGTGATTGCCTTGTTCATTCAAATCCCTTTCCAAAGCTGCGCGCGCGGCTGTCCGCACTGTTTTGGCCATGTGCCGCTGTGCCATCTTGCCCGGACGCAAGCTGACTGCGTCCCGGATCGGCCAAACGGGTATCACTCAAGGGATTAACTTTGCCCGACAGTTGCGCGCGCTGCCTCTCGACGGCGCGCGAACAGGCGGGCATATTGATGCGCAGATCACGCTGCGGCCACAAGGTTTTTCAATGGGTTATTCGTTTTCCACTTCGGACAGGAATATACAGGCCGCGCTGCGCCGTATCGCCTGCGAACAGATTGACGAGGCGCACGCCAAGATCGCCGACCCCAACTTGCCCCGCGACAAGAAACTGCACGAGCTGCGCAAGCACGCCAAAAAATTGCGCGGATTGGTGCGCTTGGTTCGTCCTGTCTTCGCCGATTTCAAGGCCGAAGACAGCATCATCCGCGATGCCGCCCGCACGATGTCGGGCCTGCGCGACAGCGATGTCATGCTGGCCACCTTCGACAAGATAGCCGCCACACAAGACGGTCCTTCATTTGCCCCGCTGCGCAATCTGCTGCCGCATTCAGACCACGCCAATGCGGCAGGTCGGGCAGATCAGGTCATCGCGGATTATGACCAGACCCTTGCCGCCCTTCATGGCCGCGCGCGGCACTGGGCGCTGTCTGCCAAGGGCTTCGACGCCCTGGCGCCAGGCCTGGCCACGATCTGGACCGAAGGCCGCCGCGCATTGTCGGCGCTGGGGGATGCGCCCGGCGATGACCAGTTGCACGACTGGCGCAAGCGGGTGAAATATCACTGGTATCACGCCCGGCTTCTGGCGCCGATCTGGCCTGATGCGATGGCCGAACACAGTCGCGCCGCGAACGATCTGGGTGAGATACTTGGCGATCACCACGATCTGGGGGTTTTGCGCCATTATCTGGCCGCTGCCGAAACCGACATGCCGGACCTGCGCCGGGCCTTTGTCAACCGCATTACCCAACGGCAGGATGACCTTTTGCTGCGGACCCGCGCGTTGGGCGGGCGTCTTTACGCCGATCCGGCCAAGGCGCTGATCCATCGCTGGGGCGTCTGGTGGGATCTGTGGCAGGCAGAAGGCTAGGACAGCAGCCGCCCCGACAACCCTTCGTCGATCAGCGCCACGGTTTCCTTCACCCCATAAAGCGCGATGAACCCCCCGAAACGCGGCCCCTGACTGGCCCCCAGCAGCACCTCGTAAAGTGCTGTGAACCAGTCGCGCAGGGGATCGAATCCGTGTTCCTTGCCCACCGCAAACACCATGCTTTGCAGTTCTTCAGCGTCCTGCCCGCCGTCCCAGGCCGCCAACCGGGCGCGCAGATCCGCCAGCGCCGCGCGTTCGCGCGGATCGGGGGCACGGAACACCTTATGCGGTTTGACGAAATCGTTGTAATAGCGCACCGCAAACCCCGCCGCCGCATCCAGATCGGGATGGGTTTCGGCACTGGCCTCGGGCGCATAGCGGCGGATGAACCCCCAAAGCTGCGCCTTGTCGTCGGCATGGCTGACGGATGCCAGGTTCAGCAGCATCGCGAACGGCACCACCATGTTCGATTGCGGCACATCGCCGCCATGAATATGCCAGACCGGATTGTTCAGCCGCGCCGCGGCATCCTGCGTTTCATAGGCGCGCAATTGCTGGTGATATTCATCCACCGCCTTGGGGATCACGTCGAAATACATCCGCTTTGCGGTCTTGGGCTTGAGATACATGAAATAGGACAGGCTTTCAGGGCTGGCATAGCTCAGCCATTCGTCGATCGTCAGCCCGTTGCCCTTGGACTTGGATATCTTTTCGCCGTTCTCATCCAGAAACAGTTCATAGGTGAAATGTTCCGGCTTGCGCCCGCCAAGGATTTCACAGATTCGGTCATAGATCGGGGTATTGGTGGAATGGTCCTTGCCATACATCTCGAAATCAACGTCGAGCGCCGCCCAGCGGGCGCCAAAATCCGGCTTCCACTGCAGTTTGACATTGCCGCCGGTGACCGGAAGCGTCCATTCGCGGCCATCCTCGTCATCGAAGGTGATGGTGTGATTGACCGGATCGACGTGTTTCATCGGCACATACATCACGCGGCCGCTCTCGGGGTGGATCGGCAGGAAGCAGGAATAGGTCTGCTGGCGCTCTTCGCGCAGGGAGGCCAGCATGATCTTCATGATCGCGTCGTAGCGTTCGGTCGCCAGCTTCAGCGTGTCATCGAAGCGGCCCGATTTATAGAACTCGGTGGCGCTGATGAACTCATACTCAAAGCCAAAGGTATCGAGGAACCGCCGCAGCATGGCGTTGTTATGCGCGCCAAAGCTGG
>NZ_JBSRVX010000028.1:0-33665 GCF_055134745.1 Actibacterium sp. | reverse complement strand
TCATCCTGTCGACCCGGCCGGACGGGCTGTTCGGTCTGGCGCTGCAAAATCCGGTCCTGCTGGGGCTGGTCATTATTTTATACCCGCTTTTGTCGGCATTGCCGCAGGAGCTGGTCTATCGGCCGCTGTTCTATCGTCGCTATGGAATATTGCTGCCACAGGGCCGATATGCCGCGATCGCGATGAATGCGGTGGTGTTTTCGCTGGCCCATCTGATGTATTGGAACTGGGTCGTTCTTGTCATGACCTTCGCGGGCGGGGTGATTTTTTCCTGGGCCTATGTGATGCGGCGCAGTTTCGTGCTGGCAGTCATGTTGCACGCCGTCGCGGGCTGGGTGCTGTTCACCCTGGGAATGGGCATGTTTTTCTATTCCGGTAATGTGACCCGCCCGTTCTGAACCCGATCACTCGGCGGCGCGCTGGTTCGTGATCTGGTTTTGACCGGCATACAGGTAATCGCGCGTCAGCGGCACGGCATCTTGCCGCCGCGCCAGCTGAAAATGGAAAACCACATGGTGGTTCTGGCGAAAGGATTGTTCGCTGGCCAAAAGATAATACCGCCACATCCGGCAAAACCTTTCATCATAAATGGCGCGGGCCTTGTCGATATTGGCCATGAACCGTTCATACCAGCAATGCAGGGTTTCGGCGTAATGCAGGCGCCAGACCTCGACATCGGTGGTGACCAGCTCTTCCTTTTCGATTGCGGCCAGTGTTTCAGACATTGCCGGGATATAGCCGCCGGGAAAGATGTATTTCAGAATCCAGGGGCTGGTGCTGCCCGGCGGTTCGGTGCGCCCGATCGTATGGATAAGGGCGATGCCATCGGGTGTAAGCTTGTCATGCACATGACGGAAATATTCGCGGTAATGCGGCACGCCGACATGTTCGAACATGCCCACCGACACGATCCGGTCAAAGGTCTCGTTCACATCGCGATAGTCGGTCAGGCGGAATTCCACCCGGTCGGACAGCCCGGCCTCCCGTGCGCGCTGGGTGGCGATCTTGTGCTGTTCCTGGCTGAGCGTGACCCCCAGCACCTGTGCGCCATAATCACGCGCCAGTGTCAACGCCATGCCGCCCCAGCCGCAGCCGATATCGAGCACGCGCATTCCCGGCTCGATCAGCAGCTTGTTCGCGATATGGGCCTTTTTCTGGGTTTGTGCCTGCTCCAGTGTATCGTCGGGCGACCGGAAATAGGCGCAGGAATATTGTTTGTCTTCATCCAGAAACAGGTCATACAACTCGCCTGACAGATCGTAATGATGGGCGACATTCTGACGGGCGCGGCTGGCCGGGTTATACTGACGTATCCGCCGCATCATCCGGCGCAGCAAGGCATCCAGTTTCAATATCCAGTGGCTGTGCCCGGCGCGCAGGTTGGCCAGAAGCATGCCCAGGAAACCAAACAGGTCATCATCACCGATCGTCAGGTGGCCGTTCATATAGGCCTCGCCCACCGCCAGATCGGGATTGAGCATGATACGGCGCGGCAGGTCGGGGTCATTCATGGTGACGCGGATCACCGGGCTGTCGGGCTGGCCATAGCTGCGCGTGCTGCCGTCGGGCCATGTCAGCTCCAGCCTGCCCTTCTGCACCATCTGGCCCAGCATGGCGTCCAGTCCACGGTTCCACATTGCCGCCCCCTTCGGGCTTTGCCGCCCGCCGAATAACTTCATCAACATGCGCTGCACGCCGTCCAGATCGCGCAGGTTTCTCTTCCATTGCGACAGAGTTTAAGAATTTTTTAACACCTGTCTACATTTGTGAACGTCCGTCCATTGTGGTTGTTCCGCGCCTGTGGGGACATGCCCTCCCTTGACTTTGCGCCCTGACGGGGGTGTATCGGCGCGGACTGTTGATTTTACCCTTGGGGGACGCCCGATGCATGCCTTTCGCAGCCATACCTGCGCCGATCTGAACACGGCCCATGTCGGCCAGACCGTCCGCCTGTCGGGCTGGGTGCACCGGGTGCGCGATCATGGCGGGTTGCTGTTCATCGACCTGCGCGATCACTACGGCATTACCCAGGTTCTGGCCGACCCCGACAGCCCCGCCTTTGCCGCCGTGGAAAAGGTGCGGTCCGAATGGTGCATCCGTATCGACGGTGAGGTGAAGGCCCGCGACGCCTCGCTGATCAACCCCAAGATCCCGACCGGTGAGATCGAGGTCTTCATCCGCGATATCGAGGTTCTGGGTGCCGCCGAAGAACTGCCGCTGATGGTGTTCGGCGATCAGGAATACCCCGAGGAAACCCGCCTGCGCTATCGTTACCTCGATCTGCGGCGCGAGGCGATGCAGGACAACATGAAGCTGCGATCCGATGTCGTGGCCTCCATGCGCCGGCGGATGTGGGACAAGGGTTTTCGCGAATATCAGACCCCGATCATCACCGCCTCCAGCCCCGAAGGCGCGCGTGATTTTCTGGTGCCAAGCCGCCTGCATCCGGGCAAATTCTATGCCCTGCCCCAGGCCCCCCAGCAGTTCAAGCAATTGCTGATGGTGTCGGGCTTTGACAAATATTTCCAGATCGCGCCCTGTTTCCGTGACGAAGACCCGCGCGCCGACCGCAGCCCGACCGATTTCTATCAGCTGGACATGGAGATGTCCTTTGTCACGCAGGACGACGTTTTCGCCACCATCCAGCCGGTGATTTCAGGGATATTCGAGGAATTCGGCGGCGGGCGCAAAGTTGATGCCGACTGGCCGCAGATTTCCTATGCCGATGCCGCCAAATGGTATGGCACCGACAAGCCCGACCTGCGCAACCCGATCAGGATGCAGGACGTGTCGGACCATTTCCGCGGGTCCGGCTTTGCCATTTTCGCCAAATTGCTGGAACAGGACGGCACCGAAATTCGCGCTATTCCCGCGCCGGGGGGTGGCAGCCGCAAGTTCTGCGACCGCATGAACGCCTATGCCCAGAAAGAGGGCCTGCCGGGGATGGGGTATATTTTCTGGCGGGAAGTTGAAGGTGTCACCGAAGCCGCAGGCCCGCTGGCCAAGAACATCGGCCCCGAACGGACCGAGGCGATCCGCCAGCAGCTTGGCCTTGGCGTCGGCGATGCGGCCTTCTTCCTGGGCGGCAAGCCTGCGCAATTCGAACCCGTCGCGGGCCGTGCGCGCACCGTGATCGGCGAGGAACTGGGCCTTACCGACAAATCCCGCTTTGCCTTTGCCTGGATCGTCGATTTCCCGATGTATGAGAAAACCGATGACGGCAGCATCGACTTTTCCCACAACCCGTTTTCGATGCCCCAGGGCGGGCTGGACGCCTTGCAGGGCGATCCGCTGAAAGTGCTGGGGTATCAATACGATCTGGCCTGCAACGGCTATGAGCTGATTTCGGGCGCCATCCGCAACCACAAGCCCGAGATCATGTTCAAGGCGTTCGAACTGGCCGGATACCCGGCGGCAGAGGTTCACAAACGCTTTGGCGGTATGGTCAACGCCTTCAAGTTCGGCGCGCCGCCGCATGGGGGCTGTGCCGCCGGCATCGACCGCATCGTCATGCTGCTGGCGGATGAGGCCAATATCCGCGAGGTGATCCTGTTCCCGATGAACCAGCGCGCCGAAGACCTGATGATGGGCGCACCCTCCGAGCCGCTGAACGAACAGCTGCGCGAATTGTCGCTGCGGGTGATCGCACCTGAGTGATTATCCGCCGATCCGCAGATTGTGACCCGCGCGGCGGGTCCAATCGTGCTTGCCGCATGCTATCTTGCTGTAAGCGGCAATGCAGCGGGTGGCGGGCGTGACATTTGACTCCAGATTGGCCGAAGTCAGGTTCGGAACCGGGTTTGGGCCGGGGCGCGATGCGCCGTCAGATATGCGCGACATGCTGAGCCGTCTGTCGGGGCCCGACAAGATGGCGCGGGCGCATCCTATCCCGGTCTATGACACGTTCCTGCCCCTGCAGGAGCGGGCCAAGGAATTACGCCGCGCCCGCCGCGAGGCCGGTGCCGGGGCGCAGGCCGGTCAGGTGGTGGAAGATTACAAAAACCTTCTTGGCCAGGCGCGGCAAGGCCAGATGGACAGTCTGAACGCTGCCTTGCGCCGCGCGGCGCTGACACATGACGGGTTGCGCGAACGATTGACCCGGTTCTGGGCCGATCACTTCACTGTGCGGGGCAAGGGCGGTGTTCTGCCTTTCGCGGTGTCGTCCTATGTTGAAACGGCGATCCGCCCCAATATGACAGGTTCTTTCGGCAAGCTTTTGCGGGCGGCGGTCACGCATGAAATGATGCTGGTCTATCTGGATCAGGTCCAGTCGGTCGGCCCCGAGGCCAAGGCGGCGCAGGGTGGTAAGCGGGGATTGAACGAAAACCTGGCGCGCGAGGTGCTGGAGTTGCACACGCTGGGGGTTGGCGGAAGCTATGGTCAGGATGACGTGCGTCAACTGGCCGAGCTGTTTACCGGCCTGTCCAGCCGCGACGGGGAAGGCATGGTGTTCAAGCCCAACTTCGCCGAACCGGGCGTGGAAACTGTTCTGGGCGTGCAATATGGCGGCGATGCGCCAGATCTGGCCGATATTCATACGGTGCTGGATGATCTGGCGCGTCATCCCGACACCGCGCGCCATATCGCGGGCAAGCTGGCCACACATTTTGTGGCGGACGCTCCCGATCCGGGGCTGGTCAATCACATCACGGCGGCCTTCATGGACAGCGATGGCGATCTGATGGCCTGTTATGGCGCGATGCTTGATCATCCCGCGGCCTGGGATCCGGTCTTGCACAAGGCACGTCAGCCCTTTGATTTTCTTGGTGCGGGGCTGCGGGCGCTGGATGTTTCCGCGGATCGGATACAGGCGCTGGGATGGCGCAAGACAGCCCTGCTGTTTCAATATCCGATGCGGCTGATGGGGCAGGATTGGGAACGCCCGCGCGGCCCCGATGGTTTGCCCGAGGCTGCCGAAAACTGGATCACCCCGCAAGGCATGGCGGCGCGCATTCAATGGGCGATGTCGGCGCCCGGGCTGCTGCTGGATGATCTGCCGGACCCGCGCGCATTCGTTGCCGCCGTGGTCGGACCGGGGGCCGATGATGATCTTCTGTTCGCCGCTGCCGCCGCCGAAACCCGTGGGGTCGGGCTCGGGCTGGTTCTGAGCGCGCCACAATTTCAACGGAGATGAGCATGGCCGGTTCTGCATCCACCTTGTCGCGGCGCGGTTTTCTGATCCGCACGGCGGCGCTAGGCTGTTCGGCGGCGGCATCGCCGTTTCTTACCCCGGTGACGCTGGCCGCGGCCCCCTGGGAACATCGGCTGGTGGTCATAATTCTGCGCGGCGCGATGGACGGGCTGGACGTGGTGCAGCCTTATGGTGATCCGGCGCTGGCTGGGCTGCGGCCGAACCTGCCTTTTGGCGAAGCGGGCGGCGCACGCGATCTGGACGGATTTTTCGCCCTGCATCCGGTGCTGTCGCCGCTGGGCGGGCTGTGGGACAGGGGCGAACTGGGGTTCATCCATGCCGTATCCACGCCTTACCGCGACAAGCGCAGCCATTTCGACGGGCAGGATCTGCTTGAGGCTGGAACAGGTTTCGATCTGGCGGCAAGCTCGGTGCGCGATGGTTGGCTGAACCGGATGTTGCAGGCGGTGCCGGGTGTGCAGGCGGAAACCGCCTTTGCCATCGGTCAGGACGAAATGCTGGTGCTGAAAGGCCCCGCGCCGGTCGATCGCTGGGCGCCTGATGCGCGGCTGGATCTGTCGCCGCAGGCGCAGCGGTTGCTGGAACGGATCAGCCATGATGACCCGCTGTTTCGCGATGCGGTGGCCGAGGCCTTTGATATCGCCCAAAGCCTGAATATGGCTGCCGTCGACGCCCCCGTGGCGGAAGACGGCGCGCCGGGGATGATGCAGGCCATGGCGCAGGCGCAAAAGGGCAAGGACCATCTCAAGGTTGCCGATTTCGCCGCCAGCCGGCTGCGCATGGACACCCGGATCGCCGCGTTTTCCATCAATGGCTGGGATACGCATCAAAACCAGAAGGCCACGCTGAAGGCACCGCTGGAAACGCTGGCCGAAACCATTCTGGCGCTGCGCGATGGGCTGGGTCCGGTCTGGGGACAGACTGCAGTGGTGGCGATGACCGAATTTGGCCGCACGGCGCGCCAGAACGGCACGAATGGCACCGATCATGGCACCGGGGGCGCGATGGTGCTGGCGGGCGGAGCGGTGCGCGGCGGGCGGGTTTACACAAACTGGCCGGGGCTGCGTGATGGCGATCTCTACAAGGGGCGCGATCTTATGCCCACAGCAGATGTGCGCGCCTATGCCGCGGCGGCCATGCAGGGGTTGTTCGGGTTGGATAGGTCCGTGCTGGAAGGCGCGGTTTTTCCGGGGTTGGATATGGCCGGTATCGGCGGGATCATCGTCTGAGCGCGCCGGGATTATCCGGTATTGTCGATACGCGCCCTGATCAGATTGATCAACTGGCCGCGCCGCGCCGCCGTCTTGCCACAGGGCGCGCGCCATCCGTTCAAGAGCCTGATCGCGCGTGGTGCGGGCCAGCGCGGCAAGAAACTGCGCCAGATATCGGGTGTCGGCCTGATCAGATTGCAACAGATCGGCGGCCCGGCGCAGATCGTCTTGCAGCGCCAGCGGGTCGGGGTCGACGCTGTCGGAAGACAGTGCGCGCAGGGCCGGACGAAGGCCGGGCAGATGCGCCAGGATCGCTTCCTGAAACAGGGCCAGGCTGGTCACGGGTTTATCCAGAAAACCATCGGCCCCTGCCGCCATCGCCCGGAACCGGCCGGCATCATCGCCGCTGGTGCCCAGCAGAACGGCGCTGCGCGGCGTGGTGCGCGCAAGTTCGGCGATAAGGTCTTCACCGGCCCCGTCCGGCAGGCCCAGATCGACGATCACCACCGAGGGCCGATAGCCGCACAGGTGACGCCGGGCCGAGGCCAGGCAATCGGCGCGGCGCAATCGTGCCCCCGATCGCAGGCATAGCATCCGCAAGGCTTCGGACGCGTGGCGGCTGTCTTCCACGGCCAGAATGGTCAGGCCCGCCAGCGGCCGGTCTGCCCGGCCGCTGCGCCCCGTTGCAAGCTGTATCATGTTGTCGGCCATGCTACTCTCCTTGGGCCGAGTTAAGGGGTGAGGTGCTAATCTTTGGTAAACGCGACATGGTGCCCCTTGCCGTGCAGGGCGCTGCACCGCATAACCGGCGAAACGAACCAGCCAAGGAGCATGCCATGATCGGCCGCCTGAACCATGTCGCCATTGCCGTGCCGGACCTGAAAGCCGCCGCCGCGCAATATGCCGGAACGCTGGGGGCCACCGTGCGTGCGCCTCAGGACGAACCCGATCACGGCGTGACCGTGGTCTTCATCGAATTGCCGAATACCAAGATCGAACTGCTGTATCCGCTGGGCGATAACAGCCCGATCAAAGGTTTTCTTGAAAAGAATCCCGCCGGTGGCATCCACCATATCTGTTACGAGGTGGATGATATCCTGGTCGCGCGCGACAAGCTGCGGGCGGAAGGCGCACGCATTCTGGGCGATGGCGAACCCAAGATAGGTGCGCATGGCAAGCCGGTGCTGTTCCTGCATCCCAAGGATTTCAACGGCTGCCTGGTCGAGCTGGAGCAGGTCTGATGGCGATCACTTCGGCGATCGTCCTGTTTGCGGTGATCTGGTTCATGACACTGTTCATCGTGCTGCCGCTGCGGCTGCGCACACAGGGCGATGCCGGCGAGATCGTACCGGGCACCCATGCGGGCGCACCGGCCGATTTCAAGCCCAAACGCATCGCGCGGCTGGTCACGCTGATTGCGGTGCCTTTGTGGCTGCTGGTGGTCGGGGTTATCCTGTCGGGCGTGATCAGCGTGCGCGATCTGGACGTGATGCACCGGATGCACGCGCCTGCAGCCGGTGAAACTGATGGGTAAAGGTGGCGGCACCCACCACCGGAACCAGCAGGTTCAGGATCGGCACTGACAGCGGCATCGCCATCAATGTGCCCGCCAGCCAGATCCGTCCGCCATAACGGCGGCGCAGTGCGGTTGCCCCGTCACGCCCCAGTCGGCGCATCGCAACCATCTGGAAATATTCCCGCCCCAGCAGATAGCCGTTCACGGCCCAGAACAGCAGAGGCGCGAATGGGCCGACGAAAAAGTAGAAGATCAGCGCCACCGCGTTGACCGCCACAAGAATGCCAAAGAAATTCACGCTGTCGCGAAAGGTGTCATACAGGCCGATTTTCGACGCCGGGGGCAGGGTGGGATAGTGGCGTTCTTCCACCGCGGCGGCCACGTCTTCCAGAAACAGCCCGGTGAAGGCCGCGGCCACCGGAACCATCAGAAAGACCGACAGCAACAGCATCACGCCGATCGCCGCAAGGGACAGCGCGCCGCCGACCCAATGCACATCACCGACAAAGGGCAATGACAGCGTATCGGGCACGGCCCAGCCGATCACGACCGCGAACACTGCCGTGACTGCAGCCAGCAGGCCAAGGGTCAGCCCGACGCCCAGCCACAGCACCTTTTGAAAACGCGCATCGGTCAGTTGGCCCAGCGCGCGCAGGAAATCATTGAAAATCATTCGTCCACCCATTGTGTCATGCCGGCCAGGTCGGGGCGTGGCCGGTCGGACGGGGTGGCGGTTTCAGTGCCGATATGGATGAAGCCTGCGATGGTTTCATCTGCATTCAACCCCAGCGCCTGGCTTTGGAACGTCGTGTCGTGGGCGGGCCAGCCCGTCAGCCAGTTGGCCCCCCAGCCCGATGCAAGCGCCGCGTTCAGCAGTGACAGACAGACCGCACCTGCCGAATAGACCTGCTCGACTGGCGGGACTTTGTCAGACGGCTTCGGGGATGACACCACCGCCACGCATAGCGGGGAATCGGCAAAGGCTGTGCGCGCCTTTTCAATGGCAGTCTCCTCCAGCCCCAGTTGCCTGCCGCGCGCCTGTGTCAGCACGGCCAGCCGTTGCAGAGCCGCGCCTTGCAGCACGATAAAGCGCCATGGCTCCAGCTTGCCGTGATCGGGGGTGCGGGCGGCGGCGGTCAGAATGGGCATCAGGGCCGCGCGGTCGGGTGCGGGGGCGCGCAAGGTCTTGGCGGGGCGTGAACGGCGCGACAGCAGAAACTGCATCGCTGCGGGGTTTGCATCGGGCATATGTGTCTCCTGCCTGCGTGATCCATGTCGGACATTCTGCGCGACGGTTCAAGGGGGCGGCTTTGCATTGCGATGTCTTCGCGCCATAAAGTCGGCACTGCCCCCAGGAAAGCCGCGTGATGCCCGACCCCGCCCTTCGACAACTGACAACGCCGGGAACATTGATCGCGGTCAGGGTCACGCCCAAGGCTGCGCGCAATGCTGTGGTCTGGCAGGATAACATCGTTCGGGTCTATGTCACGACAGTGCCCGAGGGTGGCAAGGCGACGGCGGCGGTGGTCAAGGTGTTGTCGCGCGCGCTGGGCGTGCCGAAATCAAGGCTGGAACTGGTGCGCGGGGCCACATCGCGCGACAAGGTCTTTCGGGTAGCGGACTAACCGGCCTTTCAGGGTTTGGAGGACGGCAGCCGGTATACCCCTTCGGGCAGGTCCAGTGCCGCCGCCAGTTCGCGCAACTGGGCATTTGACAGGGTGATTTTCTGCACCATATCGGTGCGCGTATCCAGTTGTTCGATGGTTACGCATTCCTCGAAGGCCTGAATGGTCACATCTTCCTGCAGATGACCGGGCCCTTCATCGACCAGGGTGATGATGGTGGCGTCGAAATCGTGTTCGATTGTAAACATGCCGCGAGCCTAGCGCGGGTTCGTGTCTTTGGGAATAGCCCTTGCCGCGACCTGCTGCTAGTTTGCGGCCACAACTGTTCGGAGACCCAGAATGCGCCTTGGCTTGCCGCTTGCCGCCCTAGTCCTGTCGGGCTGTGTCGTGACCACCGGCCCGACGACCAGCCCGCCACAGCCCGCGCCGCCATCTGCGGTGGCGCCGATATCGGCCCAGACAGCGGCCCGCAACTTCAATGCCGTGGTGGCGCGCGTCGAACCCGTGGCCGAGGCTGAATGCCGTGCCCGCGCGCCGAATGCGAACTGCAATTTTGCAATCGTCGTGGATCAGGACCCCCGCGCACAGCCCAATGCCTATCAAAGCCTTGATAAATCCGGCCGTCCCGTCATCACCTTCACGCTGTCGCTGATTGCCGATACCCGCAACCAGGATGAACTGGCCTTTGTCATGGGGCACGAGGCATCGCATCACATCCGCGGTCACATCGGGCGACAGCAACAAACGGCCGTGGTGGGCGGGGTTCTGTTCGGGGTTCTGGCGACCGCCACCGGTCTTGACCGGGGTGGGGTTGATGCTGCCCAGCGGGTCGGGGCCACGGTGGGCTCGCGCGTCTATTCCAAGGATATGGAACTGGAAGCCGATGCCCTGGGGACCGTCATCGCCGCCAAGGCCGGGTATGATCCGCGGCGCGGCGCCGAATATTTCGCCCGCATCCCCGATCCGGGTGATCGCTTTCTTGGCAGCCATCCGCCCAATGCCCAGCGCCAGCAGATCGTCAACCAGGTGGCATCCCAGATGTGACGCCCGTGGTGGTTTGACCTGAATCAAGGTTCCTACGGTCGCACCATGCTTCCCTGATGATGTCGATATCAGGGAAGGACAACACATGGCAGGTGTGTCGAAATACGACCAGCACGCCGATCTGGTGCGGCGGATGGCCGGGGCGCTGGGTGCGGATCTTGATCTGGCAGAACAGTCGGGCCGGATGCCGCCCGAGGATCTGCATGACACTGTTCAGCGCTGTATCGGCTGCCGCGAGCCGGGGGCCTGTCAGGAGTTTCTGGTGCAAAATGACGGGCAGCGGATGGATGCCGCGCCCGACTATTGCCGCAATGCCGATTTGTTGCAGGCGCTGGTGCCGCGTTAGGGCCGCGCGATATGGCAAACGATGCCACCGGGCGGGCTTCGCGCGGTCCTGCTTGACATCCCCTTGCGCTGTCCGAACTATCGGAGGGTGAGGGGGGATAGGTCAAAATGGCTGATGATGTAGTCTTGTTTGATATCAAGGATGGTCTGGCGCGGATCAGTCTGAACCGGCCAGACAAGCTGAACAGCCTTTCGGTCGAGGTGTTTCAACGGCTGGACCAGTGTATCGCCCAGATTGAACAGGCGCCCGACAGCGTCGGCTGCATCCTGATGCGGGGCGCGGGTTCGTGTTTTTCCGCTGGTCATGATCTTGGTCAGATCGCCGAGGGCGAGATGTTGCCCTATCCCAATTTTCAGTCGCTGGTGCTGGAACGTCTGGCCGGTCTGCCGGTGCCGGTCGTGGTTGCGGTGCATGGACATTGCTATACCGGCGCGCTGGAACTGGCGCTGGCGGGGGATATCATTCTGGCGTCGGCTAATGCGAAATTCGCGGATACGCATGCCAAATTCGGCATGACCCCGAAATGGGGAATGAGCCAGCGCCTGCCGCGCAAGATCGGCTATGCCCATGCGGCCGAACTGATCTTCCGCGCCAGCACCATCAGCGGGGCGCGCGCTGCCGAGATCGGGCTGGCCAATCACTGCTTTCCCGATGACAGATTTGATGCCGAGGTTGCGGCGTTCTGCCGTGATATTGTAGATAATTCATGGTTCAGCCATCGCAGCTATAAGGTGTTGATGCGTGACACAGATGGTATGGACCTGAAAGGCGGCCTGGCGCATGAAGTGCTGCGCAGCCCCGGGCGCGACCCCGAAATGCCCGCCCGGATCAAGGCCTTCATGGCCCGCAAAAAAGAACGCACCGCCCGCGAATGACTAGGATGCGGGATGCGCGGCCTGGTGTTTCATGGCTTCTATCAACACACTGCCGATCTGACCGTCTGCAAGGCTGCGGATATAGTTCATCCGCCGTTGCATGAAATCCGGCCCCAGTACGACCTGATTGGCCTGTTGGTGGCTGGTCGGGGGCTGCTGGCCCAATTGCTGGCGCTGGCGGGCCAGATCCGTAATCGCCGATGTCTCATCCACCACCGTTTGCACGCTCAGGCCTGCGGCGGCCATGCCATCGGTCAGTTCGGCCAGCGAAGACAAGAAACTGCCATCGGGCGTCGTGGCCCAAGGCAGCGGGAAATGGGGTGCGCCGCCAGTCAGGACGACCTCGGTCCAGATCAGCCGCCCGCCGGGTTTCAGCACGCGCGCGGCCTGGGCAAGGACGCCCGGCTTGTCGGGCAGGTTCATGCCGACATAGAAACACACCGCATGATCGAAACTGGCATCGGCAAAGGACAGGGCGGTGGCATCGGCCTGGGTGAATGTCACCCGGTCAGCCATGCCGCACAGATCGGTCAGTTCGCTGGCCGCCGCCACGAATTCCGGCGTCAGATCGACCCCGGTTACCTTGCACCCGAAGGTGTGCGCCAGATAGCGCGCCGGCCCGCCGATGCCCGCGCCGATATCAAGGATATGGTCGCTTGTCGCAGGCGCCAGCCGCGCGCCATGTTCGCGTGTCGCGATCAACTCGCGCCCGTGGAACTGATCGAATGGGAACAGTTGCGGCGCGGTCAGGGTCTGGCCGGCCGCGCGGTCATGGGGCACTGCGGCAAGGATGCGATCGACGATCCCGTAGCTTGTGTAATGGTCCTGAACGATGGTGGGCATTTTCGGGCCTTCCAGAAGGCGGCAATGGCCGCGTGCAGGCGATATCACCAAGGAAACGCTGCGCCCTGTGCGCGGATTTGGCAAATGAAATCGTAGGGTCACGACGGGTGAGACCGCAGGTGGTGTGCCAGCCCAATTACTGTGGCTGGGCTATTTTCCCCCACAGATCGTATTCCCCGGCCTCGTCCACCTGCACGGTGACGATATCGCCGGGGGCCATCCCGTCGAAACCCTCGTCGACGAACAGGTTTCCGTCGATTTCCGGCGCGTCGGCCATGGTGCGGCAGGTGGCGCCTTCGTCGTCCACGTCGTCTACGATCACCTGCAGCGTCTGGCCGACTTTGGCGGCCAGCTTGGCCTCGGATATCGCCTGGGCCTTGGCCATGAAGCGGTCCCAGCGGTCCTGCTTCACATCACCCGGCACATGATCGGGCAGGGCGTTTGATCGCGCACCTGCGACGTTTTCGTATTGAAAACAGCCGACCCGGTCCAGTTGCGCCTCGTCCATCCAGTCCAGCAGGGTCTGAAACTCGGCCTCGGTCTCGCCGGGATAGCCGACGATGAAGGTGCTGCGCAGGGTGATATCGGGGCAGGTCTGACGCCAGGCGGCGATCTCGTCCAGCGTTCTGGCCGCTGCGGCAGGGCGGGCCATGCGTTTCAGCACATCCGGGTGCGCATGCTGAAACGGGATGTCCAGATAGGGCAGGATCAGCCCGTCCGCCATCAGCGGGATCAGGTCGCGCACATGGGGATAGGGATAGACATAATGCAACCGCACCCAGGCCCCGAGTGACCCCAGATCACGGGCCAGATCGGTGATATGGGCGCGGTGGCCCCGGTCACTGGCATGTTTGATATCGACGCCATAGGCGCTGGTATCCTGACTGATCACCAGCAATTCGCGCACGCCCGCATCGACCAGCTTTTCCGCCTCGCGCAATACCGCATGGGCGGGGCGCGATTGCAGCCGCCCGCGCATGTCGGGGATGATGCAGAACTTGCACTTGTGGTTACAGCCCTCGGATATCTTCAGATAGCTGTAGTGGCGCGGGGTCAGCGTGACGCCACTGGCGGGCAGCAGGTCGATGAACGGATCGGGGCTGGGCGGCACCGCGCCATGCACCGCATCCAGCACCTGTTCGTATTGATGCGGGCCGGTGACGGCCAGCACGCTGGGATGCGCCCCGGTGATATAGTCGGGCTCCGCCCCCAGACAGCCGGTGACGATGACACGGCCGTTTTCGGCCAGCGCCTCGCCTATGGCCGACAGGCTTTCGGCCTTGGCGCTGTCCAGAAAGCCGCAGGTATTCACGATCACCGCATCGGCACCGACATAGTCGGGGCTGATGGCATAGCCTTCGGCGCGCAGGCGGGTCAGGATGCGCTCAGAGTCCACCAGCGCCTTGGGGCAACCAAGGCTGACCATGCCGATGGTCGGCTGGCCGGGGCGGCGCGTGTCGGTGACACGGGCGCGGGCAAGGTCGGGTCGCAGATCGGGCGGGTTCTGTGTCATGCGCGGCCTATAGCGTGGATTTCAGGGCCGGGAAAGCGGCACAATCATTGCCGCAGCCGCCAGCCGGTGCGGAAGATCCACCATACCATGGCCAGGCAGGCGGCCAGAAACAGGCTGACCGCGGCCAGCGACAGGCCCACAGGCACATCGGCCACCCCATAGAACGACCAGCGGAACCCCGAAATCAGATAGAAAACCGGGTTGAAATGCGTCACGGTTGCCCAGAAGGTCGGCAACATCGACGCCGAATAGAACGCGCCGCCCAAAAACACCAGCGGGGTGATCATCAGCAGCGGCACCAGTTGCAGCTGCTCAAAGTTCTTGGCCCAGATGCCGATGATGAACCCCAGCAGGGCAAAGGATATTGCCGTCAATAACAGGAATGCCAGCATCCAGACCGGGTGCAGGATGTGAAGGTCAACGAAAAACGATGACGTGGCCAGGATGATCAGCGCGATCATCACCGCCTTGGTGGCCGCCGCCCCGACATAGCCAATGACGATCTCGATGAACGAGACCGGCGCAGACAGAAGTTCATAGATCGTGCCGATGAATTTCGGAAAATAGATGCCAAAGGAGGCGTTGGCGACCGATTGCTGCAACAGCGTCAGCATGATCAGGCCCGGCACGATGAACGCCCCGTAACTGATGCCCTCGACGGCGTTTATCCGGCTGCCGATGGCCGACCCGAAGACCACGAAATACAGCACCGTGGACAGGACCGGTGACAGGATCGACTGGCCGATCGTGCGAAAGGTGCGTGCCATTTCAAAGATA
Organism: Actibacterium sp.; assembly: GCF_055134745.1. NCBI lineage: Bacteria > Pseudomonadati > Pseudomonadota > Alphaproteobacteria > Rhodobacterales > Roseobacteraceae > Actibacterium > Actibacterium sp. Next base: position 18,763 of record NZ_JBSRVX010000028.1, on the reverse strand, counting down.
TAGATGGCCTGTATGGATCGCCAGTTCATGCGCTGTCCTCGTCCACAAGTTCCAGAAACACCTGTTCGAGCGAGCTTTGCGAACTGTCAAGGTCGCGCACCGCGATGCCTTCCGCCGCCAGGTCGGCAATCAGGCGCGTGATGCCGGTGCGTTCGGCCTGGGTGTCGTAATCATAAATCAGCGCGCGCCCGTCTTGTGATCGTTTCAGCCCATACTGGATCAAGGATCGGGGTACGATTTCCAGCGGCTTTTGCAGGTCAAGCCGCAATTGCTTGCGGCCCAGTTTGCGCATCAGGTCGGCCTTGTCCTGCACCAGCAGGATGCGGCCCTTGTTGATGATGGCGATGCGATCGGCCATCTCTTCGGCCTCTTCGATGTAATGCGTGGTCAGGATGATTGTAACGCCCTGCGCGCGCAGATCGCGCACCAGTTGCCACATCTCCCGCCGCAATTCGACATCGACGCCGGCGCTGGGTTCGTCCAGGAACAGAACACGCGGGCCATGCGACAGGGCCTTGGCGATCAGAACCCGGCGTTTCATGCCGCCTGACAATTCGCGCGTGGGGCTGTTACGCTTGTCCCATAGCGACAGCGACCGCAGAACCTTTTCGATATAGGCATCGTCGCGGGGTTCACCGAACAGGCCGCGCGACAGGCGCGTGGTGCGTATAACGGTTTCGAACGGTTCCAGCGCGATATCCTGCGGCACCAGCCCGATCATCCGGCGCGCGGCGCGAAAATCGGTGACGATATCTTGCCCGCCTACCGTGACCTTGCCGGATGTGGATGTGACCAGCCCGCAGATGATGGAAATCAGCGTGGTCTTGCCCGCGCCATTGGGGCCCAGCAGAGCCAGAATTTCGCCCTGTTCGATGTCGAGCGAAACGTCGTTCAGGGCAGGTGTGCCGCTGGCATAGGATTTGGTCAGGTTCGATACGGAAATGATCGGCGGCATGGGGTGAATCCGTCTGTTGCGCCCGCTGGGACATAGGCCCGCGGGCGCGTCATTTCCACAATGGGATTATCTTTTGCGGTCGCGCCGGGCGCTCATCGGCTGAAAAGCCACGCCGACATGGGCCTCGCAATAGGGTTTGCCCTGCTGCGTGGACAACCCGCAAAACCAGAAATCGTCCGTCGCCGGATCGCCGATGGGCCATTTGCAGGTGCGTTCGGTCAGTTCCATCAGGGTCAGACGCTTGGCTTTCTTTTCGACCTCGCGCACCGATGCCAGCGTTTCGGGGCTGATCTCATTGGCCGAAGGCTGCGGCGGCAGCGGCTGGCCGGCCGGGATGATCTGGCGGCGGGCGGGCATCTGCACGACCGTCGCAGGCGATTCGGTGGTGGTGGTTTCAGCATCGGCGCGCGGCGCGGGTTGTGCCGCGGCGGCTGGCTCGACCCGAGGGGCAGGTTTTTCCACCGGGGCCGGCTTGGCGGGGGCGCCTGTTGCGCCTGCACGGTTCGACAGGCCCAGCCGGTGAACCTTGCCGATCACGGCATTGCGGGTCACGCCGCCCAGTTCCTTGGCGATCTGGCTGGCAGACTGGCCTTCGGCCCACATTTTCTTAAGCGTCTCGACGCGTTCTTCGGTCCAGGACATGGCATTTCCTTGGCTGACAGCCCCCGGCGGCGGGCCTGCTGGCCCAGTCCCTGCCGATCGCTGTGGGAATTCTGATCAGCCCCTATTCTATTCGGAGCGGCGTATGGGATACAAGCCCGGTGCTTGCAGCCAAAGATGGGGAAAGAGATGGGCGTTTCAACCGGGATGGCCTTCTGATGCTGTCTTATCAGCATATCTATCACGCGGGCAATCTGGCCGATGTGCACAAACATGCGCTTTTGTGCTGGATGCTTGACTATCTGACCCGCAAGAACAAGCCGGTCAGCTATGTCGAGACACATGCGGGACGGGGGCTTTACATGCTGTCCGCGCCCGAAGCGATCAAGACCGGAGAGGCGGCGGCGGGTATTGCCCGGCTGGCAGATCGCTTTGATGCCGCCCATCCCTATGCGCAGCGGATGGCGCAGGTGCGCGCAGCCTATGGCACGGATGCCTATGCCGGATCGCCCTTGTTGGCGGCGATGTCGTTGCGGCCGGGCGATGCGCTGCATCTGGCCGAACTGCATCCGCAGGAATTTGCCGCGTTGCAACAGGCGATGGGTGGATATCGGGCAACCTGTTACCGGCATGACGGGTGCGCGATGGCGCTGTCGATCTGCCCGCCGACCCCGCGCCGGGGGCTGATGCTGATTGATCCCAGTTACGAGATCAAGACAGACTATACCACATTGCCGGTATTTGTCGGCCAGGTCGCGCGCAAGTGGAATGTCGGAATTATCGCATTGTGGTATCCGATCCTGACCAGCGGCGCGCATGTGTCGATGCTGTCCGCGTTGGTGGCGGCCCATCCGGATGCGCTGCGACATGAAATCACGTTTCCACCGGCGCGCGCGGGCCATGGCATGATCGGCAGCGGCATGTTCGTCATCAACCCGCCCTGGGGGTTGGCGGACGAAGCCAAGCGGCTGGCGCGTCTTGTCGGCTAGTGGCAGGTGGACGCCGGATCATTTCCCCATGGAAGAGATGCTGGCAAAGGGATGTGCACGGTCGCTGACGGAAAGAATGGATTTGCGCAGCAGGGCTTCCAGCTGGGCGAATTCGTGTTCGGTCAACCCCGAAAAGATTCGGCGGATGGGTTCGGCCAGATGATCGGCGGCGCGTTCGGTCGCATATCTTCCGGCCGGAGTAATCTTGATGTTTGACCGGCGGGCGTCATTGGCTTCGGTCTCGCGCTCGATAAAGCCGTCTTCGACCAGTGATGCCAGAATCCGGGTCATGTTGGCCCGGCTGGTGCCGGCCAGTTCGCTCAGGTCGCTGGGGGTAACCTGTCCATCGGGGCTTGCCATCAGAAGGCACAGCACCTGGAAGGTCAGTTCGGTCATGCCGGCTTTGCGGAACTCGCCATCGAGAACCTCGCTGACACTGGCAAGGTTCAGGCGCAGCAGACGGATCAGAACCGTTTCGGCGCTGGGCAGGTTCGGCAGAACCCATGCCATCGCCGGAACGCTCCAGTCGATCGCGGCAAGTCTGCTTGCACCTTTCATATGTCTTACCCCCGATCCGGCGTCCGTGTGGCGCGCTGTGGTTTTACACGCCTGCACCTGCAGTGCAACGCGGTCGCACATAGGACATGGCACTGCGTTACCAATCGCGCGGCACAACTGTCACGATCATGCCATCCATCGTATCGGCCAGTTCGATCTGGCAGGCCAGATGATCCTGCGGGCTGATATCGTCACGAAAGCCAAGAATTGCGTCTTCGTTGGAATTGCGGTCTCCGACAACGGCCAGCCAGTTGTCGTCAACCCTGACGTGGCATGTCGCGCATGAGGCAGAGCCGCCGCATTCCGCATCTATGCCTGCGATACCGTGTTCAACCGCTACTTCCATGACAGAGCGACCAGCGCTTGCCTCCAGTTCGGTCTGCACTCCTTCAACATCTATGAAAACGAGGCGCATAGAATCCTTTTCCTTTGTCTGTGTTCTTATCGTGTTGCTGCCGGCGCGGCCCCCTGCGGACAAAGCGGGCAGATTGCCGCGCCGTCCGCAGGCATTGCCGGGTTATTCCAGTTCGTATTTGACTGGCAAGGTCTTGAGGCCGCCCACGAAGTTGGTCCAGGTCCAGCGGGGGTCGCCGTTCAGCTCGAAGCGTTTGACCAGCGGCATCAGCTCCTTGAAGAAGATCTGCAGTTCCAGCCGCGCCAGCGCCATGCCAAGGCAGATATGCGGACCAAAGCCAAAGCCAAGATGGCGATTGGGCTTGCGGTCGATCCGGAACGACCAGGGGTCTTCGAACACGTCTTCGTCACGGTTGGCCGACGGGAAGGCGATCAGAAGGTTGTCGCCAGCCTTGATCTTCTTGCCACGCAGTTCGTAATCGTCCTTGGCGGTCCGGAAGAAGTGTTTGACCGGTGAAACCCAGCGGATCATTTCTTCCACGGCGGCATGGGTCAGGTCGGGGTTGGCTTTCAGCTTGTCCCATTCCTGCGGGTTCTGGATCATGGCCAGCACGCCGCCCGCGCTTGTCGATCCGGTGGTATCGTGGCCGGCACCGGCCAGGGCGACAAAATACATCTGTGCGATGGCCGGGTCGATCGGTTCACCGTTGATCTTGGCATTCGCAATCAGCGAGGCGACATCGTCGGTGGGATTGTCCCGCTTTTCCTTATTCAGCGGCTCGAAGAAATCGAAATATTGAAAGGTTGCCTCGATGATGCCTTCACCCTGGCCGACCTCGGGGTCGGAACCGCCGAAATAGCGCGCAGTGGCATCCATGATCTTGCGTTCGCTTTCGGGGTCATCCTTGATGCCAAGGATCAGCATGATCACCCGCAGCGGATAGGGCGAGGCGATTTCCTTATAGAAATCACAGGCCCCGCCTTTGGCCACCAGATCGCGGACGCTGCGCTTGGCCAGTTCGATGATCTTGGGCGACAGGCCGTGAATGGGGCTGGGCTGGAACCATTCCTGCGCGATCTGGCGATAAACCTTGTGCTCGGGCATATCCATCTGCGAAATCGCGCGCCCGAAATGCGGCTTGCCCCCGGCGGCCTCTTTCATCTTCAGTTCGTATTCGATCGGAAACAGCTTGCTGCGCGGATAGGCCAGAAACTTGTCGGGCTGGCGTTCAACCTCCATGATGTCGGCGTGTTTGGTTATCGTCCAGAACGGGCGATAGCCTTCGGGCGCTGTCCAATGCACGGGATCGTTTGCCCGCATTTGCGTGAACAGGGCGTGTTGCTTGTCCAGATCTCCGTATGTTTTGGGATCGGCGATATCATTGTCGAATTGTTGATCCATGTGGTCTCCTCCCTGAGGTGTGCGGCAGCTTAGGGGAACAGTATCCCAGGCAGCCAAAGTGAAATGACGGGTACAAAAGCGATAAGCATGACCCGAACGATATCGAGCGCAATGAAAGGCACAATACCGGTGATGATCGTCCGCAGACTGACGCCCGGCATGGCCGCCTGAATGATGAACAGGTTCAGCCCGATGGGTGGCGTGATCAGGCCAAGTTCGGTGACGATCACCAACAGGATGCCGAACCATACCGGATCATATCCCAATGCCACGATCACCGGGAAGAACAGCGGAATGGTCAAAAGCACCAGCGCGACGCTTTCCAGCACGCAGCCCAACACGATGTAGATGCCGATGATGATCAGGATCACACCGTAAGAGGGGATTCCGGCCCCGGTGATCATCTGCGTCAAGGTAACATGAATGCCGCTTTGGTTCAGGAATTCGGCAAAACATCCCGCCCCAAGGATGATGGCGAAGATGATCGCGCTCAGCTTGCCGGAATCGATCAGAACCTCGAACATCGCGCGCATGGTGAACCCCCTGCGCGAGGCCGCCAGAACGAAGGCGCCAAAGGCCCCAACGCCCGAGGCCTCGGTCGAGGTCATGAAGCCCCCGTATATGCCGCCCATGACAAGCAGGAACAGAACGATGACGGGCCAGATGCGTATAAGCTTGTGAAACTTTTCACTGGCGCCGCCAGCCCTGCCCACATCTGGGGCGGGCACCAGATGCGGTTTGCGCCAGACCGACAGCTTGATCGCGATGACATAGCCGAGCGCGCCGACGATGCCCGGAATCAGCCCCGCCGCGAACAGCTTGCCAATATGGGTTTGCGTGAAAACGCCATAAGTCAGCAGCAAGATGCTGGGCGGAATCAGAATGCCCAATGTGCCGCCGGCTGCAACGGTGGCCGAGCTCAATTCATCCTTGTATCCAAGCTTGCGCATGGGCGGGATTGCGACCTTGGCCATGGTGGCTGCCGTTGCCGCGCTGGATCCGCAGATCGCACCGAAACCGGCGCAGGAAAACACGGTTGCAATGGCCAGCCCGCCGCGGGTCTTCTTCAGATAGGCTTCGGCGGCAAGAAACAGATCGTCGGCAATGCCGGACCGCGCGACCAGATTTCCCATGAGCACGAACAGGGGAATGGCGCTGAGCGAATAAGAGAACGAGAAGTCCCACAAAACGGTGCCGATCATCCCGATCGTGGCCTTCCAGTTCACGATATAGGCATAGCCCCCGATGCCGGTCATCAGCAGCGCCAGCGCGATCGGCATGCGCAGGATGAGCAGCCCGAACAGAACAAGGAATGACGTCAAGGCGGTGATCATCGGGAAACCCCAGGCGCATCTACGTTGTCGCGGCCGCTTTGGCCTGTGACGGGCGCAATCAGAAATGAAATGGCGGTGACGGCGAATAGCACCCCCAGGAAGCCCGCGAATATCCATAGCGGCAGTGACAGGATCATGGTGGTCTCGTTATATTCGGCAACGTCAGCGGCTTTCTTGAACATCACCCAGCCCAGCAGCAGGAACACGCCAAACCCGGCGATCGCCGTCAGATATCGAAGCCCGGTGTCCAGATGGCCCTTGGCGGGAACAAGTTCGATCGAGATGTTCTCACCCGACCTGGCGATCAGCGGAAATGCGGATGCGATCAGCACAGCCACAAGGATTTCCACGACTTCGCCGCCCCAGACCACTGGGCGATTGAACAGACCCCGTCCGATCACATCGACAAAGACCAGCAGCGTCAGACAGATGATGGCAAGGGCCATCATGATTGTCAGGACGCGTTCGATGATGCGTATGATATGCCGTGCCACGGGATCTGTCCTTTTTGTCAGGTGCCGGTTATTCGCCGCAAGCCGAGCGGATATCGGCCAACACCTTTTCCGGGGTCTCGAGTCCCGCAGCGCGGGCTTTTTCGATCCAGGCGGCTTCAATCGGTGCCAGTGCCTGTTTCAGGGCTGCCGTCAGTTCGGCCGAGGCTTCCTTGACATTGCTGCCTGCCGCCTTCATCGCGTCAAGCGAAACGTTGTCGGATGCGATGTATTTCTCGGCGGTGGCTTGCCCCATCACATCGCCGGAAATGGCGTTGATCGCCTTCTGGTCTTCGGGGCTGATCTGGTTCCATTTGTCTTCGTTCATGATGAACGACAGGATTGCGCCACCGGCGATGCCGCCTTTGACGATCAGACCCTGTTTGATCAGATCAACAAGGTTGAAGCTTTTGATCACCTCGGCCGGGGTCATCGTGCCATCGGCAATGCGCGCCGACAGGATTTCATACATTTCCGAAGCCGGTTTCTGCACAGGAACGATGTCCAGCAATTCAGCCGCCTGCACCATGGTGCCGCCACCGGTGCGGATTTTCAGACCTTTGAAATCTTCGATCGTGTTGATTTCCTTGTCGCCGGTAAAGAACTGCGCCGGAGATGTCTGGAACAGGCTGACGACATGCACGCCCTTGAACTCGTCGAACTTGCCGAGTTGCTCTGGGTAATAGGTATTCAGCAGGTTCACCATTTTCTGTTGCGATCCGCACAGGAACGGCAGTTCGAAGGCCTGGGTCATCACAAAGCGGCCAGGCTTGTAGGCCGCGACGAAGAACGCAAGGTCGGCCTGGCCGTCCGCAACGACATCCAGTTGGGCAGGAACGCTGCCCACAACCTTGGGAAAGGTGGTAAAGGTGACGCGGCCTTCGGTCACACGCTCGACATCTTCAAACCACTGATTGAAGACGCCTTCCAGAAGATGGCCTGGCGGCAGCCAGTTCGAATAGCGTAGTGTCAGAGTTTCGGCCGACAGCGATGGCGCGGAAATTGCCAGGCTGACAAAGGCCCCTGTCATGATCTTTCTAAGTGCATTGACCATAGTCTTTCCTCCCTTTGATACGGACAGGCGATCTGCCATCCGAATTCCGATCCCCGACAGGCCTGTTCCCGGCCTTTACGGGTGATGGTGGTGCTTGGCTGCGATCATACCGATACGACGGCAGCAGTTCGTCACTGCCCTGCCTGGTGGTAACCTCCACCAATCATTGAAGTGCGGGATGTCATTGCGCTGTAAGCCCCCCAATCAAGGCATCCGCCGCGGGCTGTTCAGGGCGCGCCGGATATGGGGTGCCGTTTTCGTGGCATTGCGCAGGCCATAGGCCTTTTCGTGGCTGATGCTGCCCGCCGCGTGCATCAATTCAGGGCTGCATTGCCAGATGCAGACCATCTTGAAGGCGTTGAACGGCCAGTAATGATGGTAATGGTTCGGAGGCGCGCCGGTCAGAGTGGTGCTGTCACGATCACTGGGAAAGCCGGGCCGCCGGTCAATCGGTTTGTCGGAGGTTCCGACATGCCTAACCGGCTCAACAATCTGATGGACAAAATAATCGTCCATCGACGACAGTGATTGGTCGTCCATTTCCCCCCCATTTAAGTCGGCCGGACGTGTCCGGCGGTCGTGCTTTTATTGGCGGAATATTTCTGTCGCCCAGTTGAATAGGTCATTCTGTCCGCGCTTTCAAATACGGTAGTACCGCAGTGTACTATCTGTCAACCGATCTGTTCTGTTTGTTTTGACCATTGGCGGGCCGGATGGATCGTGCTGTTGAGGGGGGGCGCTGCGCACTGTGCCCTATGCGCCGGCGCGGCGGGTATCATGAATTGTCGCCGGAAAGGCTTGCCGCGCTTTCAGGGGGTCTCTATCCATGATGCCATATCAATAGGAGGAAAAAGCATGTTCAAAATCTCCAGCTATCTGGTGCCCAAGGCGGGTATGAAGGTCGAGGCATTTCGCGATTATTGGCTGAATACACATGGGCCGCTTGCAGCCAAGCTGCCCGGGCTGATCAGCTATCATATTTGTTTCATCGACAGCGACGCCGCCCTGACCACGCCCAATGGCGGCAAGGTTGCGGGTTATGCTGTGCTTGAATTCGCCGATGCCGCTGCAATGGCGGCGGCTTTCGCGTCGCCCGAAGGGCAGGCAACTGCGGCAGACATCAAGATTTTTACACAGGAAACGCTGCGGGTCAGCCTGACTGACAACAAGGTGGTCTGACCCGCCGCAGGCTCAGCAATATCGTTCGACCCCGATTATCTGGGTGTCACTGTACCGGTCACCATGGGCAAACCCCACGGGCAGCAGCCGTTCGATTTCGGCGCGGTCCTGATCGGTAAACTGAATATCCTCGGCCCCCAGCCATTCGCGCAGATGCGCGGCGGTTCGGGTGCCGGGGATCGGGATCATGTCATCGCCCTTGTCCAATACCCAGGCCAGCGCGGCGGCGGGCACCCGCCAGCCTCGCGTGGCGCAAAAGGCGCGGAACCCGTCGATGGCGGCCTTGTTATAGCTGAAATTGGGCTGGACGAAACGCGGGCTGGTCTGGCGCCAGTCGTGCGGTTCCATTTTGGTGGGGTCGGGCGAAACCTGCCCCATCATGCCGCGCGCCAGCGGTGAAAACGGCACGAAGGTCACGCCAAGTTCGCGGCAGGTCTGAATCATCCCCAGTTCGGGCTGGCGCGTCCACAGCGAATATTCGCTTTGAACGGCGGCGCAGGGGTGCACCGCATGGGCGCGGCGCAGGGTGCCGGGCGAAACCTCGGACAGGCCATAGGCGTCGATCAGGCCGTCGTCGATCAATCCGGCCAGGGTTTCGATGACCTCCTCGACCGGGCGTTCCTGTTCGCGGCGATGGATGTAATATAATTCCACCTTGTCGCGCCCCAGTTTTTCCAGCGATTTTTCCAGTTCGGACCGGATGTGATCGGCCGAATTGTCATAATGCCGGGGCGGGCCGACATTGATGCCCACCTTGGTGGCAACGACGACCTTGGCACGGGTTTGCGCCAGAAACTTGCCAATCACGCGTTCCGATACGCCCATGCCATAGATGTTGGACGTATCCCAGAAATCAATGCCCGCATCCACGGCGGCCTGCATGCAGTCCAGGCTGGTGTCTTCGTCGGTGCTGCCGAAAAAGCCGGCAAAGCTCATGCAGCCCAGGCCAATGGCGCCGACCATGGGGCCGTTGGCCCCCAGTTTCCGTTTTTGCAATTTGGGTCTCCTGTCTGGTCAGCCGTTAAAGCATTCGGCAAGAAAGCGCCGCATATGCACCCATGAACGGGCATTCGACTGGGGATGATAGACCGCGCCGCGTTCAGGCGCATTCGCGCCTGGATGGGTAAAGGCGTGGCCGGTGCCGCCAAAGGCATGCAATTGCCAATCTGCCTCGCGGGCGGTCAATTCGGCGCACAGCGCCACGGTTTGGTCCGGTGTGGCCAGCGGGTCGTTCCAGCCATGCGCGATCAGGATCGGTGTTTCGATCCTGGTATCGGGCAGGTCGGGCGGGGCGTCGAACACGCCGTGAAAGCTGACGACGCCGCGCAGGCCGCGGTTGAACCGCGCAAGATCCAGCACACATTTGCCGCCAAAGCAGAACCCGATGGCCGCAACAGCTGTCGCATTAGCCAGCGGATGCGCCTTTGCGGCGGCCAGTGCCGCATCCATCCGCGCCAGCAGCAGGGGGCGATCCTTGTTCAGCTCGTTCATGAAAACAACGCTGTCGGCGCGGGTTTCACCGCGCCGGCCCTTGCCGTAAACATCGACGGCAATGCCCAGATAGCCAAGTTCCGCTAAAGCGCGGCCCTTGTCGGTATCGAAATCACGCTGCCCGTCGACATTGGGAAAGATCAGCACAACAGGGCGCGGCCCGGTCTGATCGCTGTCCCAGCTGATTGTGCCCTGGAACGGGCCACCGGGGCCATCATAATCAAAGTGTTCCGTGGTGATCTGTGTCATGCGAATGCAGCCTCCAATGCAATTTCAACCATGTCACCAAAAGACTGTTCCCGGTCCTGCGGCGACAGCGCCCGTTTCGTCAACAGATGGTCGCTGACCGTCAGAACGGCCAACGCGCGACGGTTGTATCGCGCGGCAAGAGTATACAGTTCGGCCGCTTCCATTTCGACGGCAAGAATGCCGTGGCGCACCATCTGTTCATTCAGGTCGGGGCGTTCATCATAAAACACATCCGATGAATAGATGCCGCCGATATGGGCCGGAACCCCCCGGGCCTGTGCTGCATCCGCCGCCGCGCGCAACAATGCGTAATCGGCGCAGGGGGCAAAATTCAGATCGCGCATGATGCCGCGCGATGGCGTTGACAGGCTGCTGGCGGTCATGGCCAGTATAACGTCGCGCAACTGCACCCGATCCTGCATCGCGCCGCAAGATCCGATCCGGATCAGCGTCTTTGCCCCAAAGGCGGTTATCAGTTCGTTCACATAGATCGACAGCGATGGCATGCCCATGCCGGTGCCATGAACCGTGACCGGATTGCCGCGCCAGGTGCCGGTATAGCCCAGCATGCCCCGAACGCTGTTCACGCAGGTGGTATTCTGTAAAAAGGTTTCTGCGGCCCATTTGGCGCGCAGTGGATCCCCCGGCAGCAAGACGGTTTCAGCAATATCGCCCGGTTGTGCGCCGATATGAATGGTCATGCGTGGCTCAGATCGCCAGATCGGACAGCGATTTTCCAGCGGCAAGGGCGGTTTTCACCCAACCCGGCTGGCGGCCGACGCCGCTCCAGGTCTGGCTGGCATCGGCGGGGTTGCGGTATTTCGCGGGCCTGGCCGGTTTCGGCGCCTTGCCCGTGTCGCTTGCCGTCAGTTCTGCCAGTGAAAACCCATAGGCGCGCGCGGCCTGTTCCGCCGCCTGCAACGCCAGTTTCTTTTCTTTCGCGGCTAGACGGTCAAGTGCCTTGTCGATATCGGCACGCAGGGTGATCAAGTCCTGGCGCGACATCGTGTCGAGATCGAATTTCATGGTTTTTCTCCTTGGATACAGGAGAAAAACCATCATTACGGTGGCTTCGCAATGAAAATCGGGCGCCGGAACGGCCTATTCGGCAGCCACAGGGGCAGGATCAACAAGCCCGACGATATCGAACATGATGCGATTCAGCTCAAAATCCTTGGGGGTATAGACGCGTGCGACGCCCATCGCCAGCAGCCGTTGGGCGTCTGGTTCTGGGATGATGCCCCCCACGACCACCGGCACATGGCCCAGCCCGGCGGCGGCCATCCGGTCCATCAGTTCGGCGATAAGGGGCATGTGGCTGCCCGAAAGGATGGAAAGGCCCACAACATGGGCGTCTTCCTCTTGCGCGGCGGTGACAATTTCAGCGGGTGTCAGGCGGATGCCTTCATAGCTGATATCCATGCCGCAGTCGCGTGCGCGGGCCGCAATCTGTTCAGCGCCGTTGGAATGGCCGTCAAGGCCGGGTTTGCCCACCAGAAATTTCAGCCGGCGGCCCAGTTTGTCGGATACCGCATCGACCTGCGCGCGGATGTCTTCCAGACCTTCCGTGCGGTTCGACGGGTTCTTCGATACCCCGGTCGGACCGCGATACTGGCCAAAGGCCGCGCGCACCATATCGCCCCATTCGCCGGTCGTGGCGCCGGCGCGGGCGGCTTCGATCGAGGCGTGCATGATGTTTTCGCCACTGGCGGCGGCCTGTCGCAGCCTGGCAAGGGCGGCCTTGACGGCATCGTTGTCGCGGCTGGCGCGCCAGGCGGTCAGCCGGGCGATCTGGTCGGCCTCGGCATCGGGGTCTGCGACCATGATTGCCTCATCGCCCGCTGTCAGCGGCGAAGGTTCCCCGGCCTGCCAGCGGTTGACGCCGACGACGATGGTTTCTCCGCCCTCGATCCGGGTGATGCGCTCGGCATTGCTTTCGACAAGGCGTGATTTCATATAGTCGATGGCCGCCACCGCGCCGCCCATCCCGTCAATCTGCGCCAGTTCGGCGCGCGCGCCGTCTTTTAGCGCCTCGACCTTGCGGGTCACGGCCGGGTTGCCGTCGAACAGATCGTCATATTCCAGCAGGTCGGATTCATAGGCCAGGATCTGCTGCATCCGCAGCGACCATTGCTGATCCCAGGGGCGGGGCAGGCCAAGGGCCTCGTTCCAGGCGGGCAGTTGCACGGCGCGGGCGCGGGCGTTTTTCGACAAGGTGACGGCCAGCATTTCGATCAGGATGCGATAGACGTTGTTTTCGGGTTGCTGTTCGGTCAGGCCCAGGCTGTTGACCTGCACGCCATACCGGAAGCGGCGGAATTTCGGGTCAGCCACGCCATAACGTTTTTCGCAAATCTCGTCCCACAGCTCGACAAAGGCGCGCATCTTGCACAGCTCGGTCACGAACCGGATGCCTGCATTCACAAAGAACGAAATGCGGCCGACCATTTCGGGGAAGTGTTCGGCGGGCACCTTGTCCTTGAGGTCATCCAGAACGGCGGTGGCCGTGGCCAGCGCAAAGGCCAGTTCCTGCTCCGGTGTGGCGCCGGCCTCTTGCAGGTGATAGGAACAGACGTTCATCGGGTTCCATTTGGGCAGGTGTTCGCGGGTGAAGGCCGCAACATCCGTGATCATCCGCAGGCTGGGCGCGGGCGGACAGATATAGGTGCCGCGCGACAGGTATTCCTTAATGATGTCGTTCTGCACTGTGCCCTGAAGCGCGGTGATATCGGCGCCCTGTTCCTGGGCCACGGCGATATACAATGCCAGCAACCAGGGCGCGGTAGCATTGATCGTCATCGAGGTGTTCATCTGTTCCAGCGGGATATTATCGAACAGCATCCGCATGTCGCCCAGATGGCTGACCGGCACGCCAACCTTACCGACCTCACCCCGTGCCAGTTCATGGTCGGAATCATAGCCCGTCTGCGTGGGCAGGTCGAAGGCCACCGACAGGCCGGTCTGGCCCTTGGCCAGATTGCCGCGATACAGTTCGTTCGATGCTTTTGCGGTGGAATGGCCGGCATAGGTCCGGAACAGCCAGGGGCGGTCTTTTTGCATCTCGGTCATCGGGCCCTCATCTGGTGCGGCAATAATATTGCGTATCATGCGAATTAACTGAAACTATATGCCCATGTCAATTCGCCGCGCTGCGGCAAGTTTGGCTGATTCTATGCGTGCGGCCAATATGCGGTGCATTTTTCATGTGAACAGGCCATGAAATGCCTGTAGAAGCTGTGTATCTGGGCAGATTATGCATTTGAAACGGCAGTTGCTGCCGCCGGGTAAGCACCCTATTCAAGGTTTTGCGCATCCCGCGAGACATAATATTACAAAAGTTACCCAAATTCAGTTGCAATATTTCTTTTCGATCTTTACTTCGGCATGACAAACTAGAATGATTCTGCAACGCAGCGAACATGTGAGACTAGGAGGCTTTGATGGCACGCGATACCGGCACAGATGTTCTGTCTTATGAAGCGCCCGAAAAGGATTTGTATGAAATCGGGGAAATGCCTCCGATGGGCTATGTACCCAAGAAAATGTATGCTTGGACGATCCGGCGCGAACGTCATGGCGAGCCAGACAAATCGTTTCAGGTCGAAGTGGTCGAGCCGCCCGCGATCGACAGCCACGAGGTGCTGGTCCTGGTCATGGCGGCCGGCGTTAACTATAACGGCGTCTGGGCCGGGCTTGGCGTTCCGATCAGCCCCTTTGATGTGCATGGTGCCGATTTCCACGTTGCCGGTTCCGATGCCTCTGGCATCATCTGGGCCGTGGGTGACAAGGTGAAACGCTGGAAGGTCGGCGACGAGGTCGTGATTCACTGCAATCAGGACGATGGCGACGACGAGGAATGCAACGGTGGCGATCCGATGTTCTCGCCCAGCCAGCGGATCTGGGGCTATGAAACCCCCGACGGATCATTCGCACAGTTCACCCGCGTCCAGGCGCAGCAGCTTATGCCGCGCCCCAAGCACCTGACCTGGGAAGAAAGTGCGTGTTACACGCTGACGCTGGCGACTGCCTATCGTATGTTGTTCGGGCATGAACCGCATGATCTGAAGCCGGGGCAGCACGTTCTGGTCTGGGGTGCGTCGGGTGGTCTGGGTTCTTTTGCGATTCAGTTGATCAATACGGCTGGCGCCCATGCGATCGGGGTGATTTCCGACGAATCCAAGCGTGATTTCGTGATGGGTCTGGGCGCGCGTGGCGTGATCAACCGCAAGGATTTCAAATGCTGGGGCCAGATGCCCAAGGTGAACAGCCCCGAATACAAGGAATGGTTCACCGAGGCCCGCAAATTCGGCAAGGCCATCTGGGACATCACCGGCAAGGGCAACAATGTCGACATGGTCTTTGAACATCCGGGCGAGGCGACCTTTCCCGTTTCGGTTTTCGTGGTGAAAAAAGGCGGAATGGTCGTGATCTGTGCGGGCACGTCGGGGTTCAACCTGACGATGGATGCGCGCTATTTGTGGATGCATCAGAAACGGGTGCAGGGCAGCCACTTCGCGCATCTGAAGCAGGCCGCTGCGGCAAACAAGCTGATGGTCGAACGCCGCATCGACCCCTGCATGTCGGAAGTGTTCCCTTGGGCCGAAATTCCCACCGCGCATGTCAAGATGATGCGCAATGAACACAAGCCCGGCAATATGGCCGTGCTGGTTCAGGCGCCGCGCACAGGGTTGCGCACCCTGGAAGACGTGCTGGAGGCCGGGCCAACCGTCTGATCCTGCTGATTTGATTTCAAAGCCCCCTGTCGCAGCTGCGCGGGGGGCTTTTCTTATGGCTGCAGAAAAGGCTTTCAATACAAAATATACACGGTAAGGTTGTGTCTGGACCAATGACAATGATCCAAAGGCGAAGACAAAATGCCCAATGAGTGGATAATCGAGGTTCTGACCGACCTCAGAAGTTTTGCCAGACAGAATGGAATGCTGTCGCTGGCAAGTGAACTGGACGCTACGCTGACGGTGGCGCGGCGCGATCTGGCAGGTCCGGGGGCGGCCACACATGCAGGTGCCGAAGGCAGGCCGGTGCGCGGTTTGGGGCGCCCCTAGAAACGGGCTGGCGCAGCGGCGGGACGGGCTATAGGGTCGCGGCATGTCCAGCACTGCCCTGCAATTTTCCGATGATCAGGCCGAGGCCTTTGACCGCATGGCCGACGCCTTGCGCGGTGTCGGCATTGATCTTGACGCGGGCCTGCTGACCCCGCGCAGCGAGGACACCCCACAGCGGGTTCTGGCTGTGATCGGCAAGGCCGGTTCGGGCAAGACGATGCTGTTGGCCCATTTGTACCAGTCCCTGCAAGATGCGGGGGGCGAGGTGGTGTCAGGCGATTATGAAGGCCGCCGCCGCAAGGATCGCCGCACGCTGGCGATTCTGGCTCCGACAAACAAGGCCGCCAGCGTGCTGCGCGGGCGCGGCGTGCCCGCGACCACGATTCACCGCATTCTGTATACGCCGGTCTATGATCCGGAATATGAAAAGATCGCCGAATGGCTGGCGGGAAATGGCGACCGCCCCACGGTCGAAGGGTTGACCGACGTGGCGCTGGACCGGGCCTTTGCCTATTACCAGGTGAACAAGTCGATCCCGGGTGCGCTGGCCTCGGCAGGGTTGAAGGGGTCTGATTTCATCAAGGGCTGGAAACGGCGGGAAGAGCCGCTGGATGTGGGGTTGGTGGATGAGGCCTCGATGCTGGATGCCCGGCAGTTCGAAGACCTTCAGGAAATTTTCCCGACGCTGCTGATCTTTGGCGACCCCGCGCAGCTTGCGCCGGTCAACCAGTCGGGCCAGATGGTGTTCGACGGGCTGGACGACAGCCGCAAGCTGATCCTGCATCGCATCCATCGGCAAACGCAGGACAACCCGATTCTTGATCTGGCGCATGCGCTGGCCGATCCCGAAATCGGATTCGAGGCGTTTGAAAACATGGTCGCCGAAATCGCGGCGCGGGACGACAGGGTGGTGATGGCCGAACGGGTTGAATCGGACCTGATGGCGCGCAGCCCGGTGCTGGTCTGGCGCAATGCCACGCGGGTGCGCCTGATCACCGCGTTTCGCGCGGCATACGGCGCACCCGACGATGATCTGTTGCCGGGCGAGCCACTGATTTGCGACGGGATCGAGCTACCGCTCAAACACCGCAAGAAACGGATCGACCTGGAAGCGCGCGGCCTGATCAAGGGCGCGCAGGTCATCTATCTGGGGTCCGGCGCACGTGGCGGATTCGCGCGGCTGCATGTGCTTGGCGCCGAAGAGCCACAGGTATCGGTGGCCTCGATCATCAAGATCGAACTGCCCGATCAGGAAGAGCCGTTCATCCCGCAAGCGGCCAGTATGGGCGCGGCATTTCTGCATGGTGCAGCCGTTACCATCCACAAGGCGCAGGGCAGCCAATGGGAAAATGTGCAGGTCTTCGCGCCCGATCTTTTCGCCGCCGCCCGGATGGGGCGGGTCGAGGCGGGCCAGCCTCTCTGGAAGCGACTGGCCTATGTCGCGATCACCCGGGCCGAACACCGCCTGTTCTGGGTGGTGCGCAACAGGCTGGCCAAGCCCACTATGCCGCTGTCTGTGGATGATCTGACTGTGGTGCGCGCGCCGCTGACCTTGACCTCCGCCCACGACGAATAGGCGAGGCGTATCTCAGCCGCGGATATAGCGAAACAGCGCCGAAGCGGCCCATCCTGCGATCGCGGCCAGCACGATGGCCAGCAGGCCATAAATCAGCGGCTGATCCTGCGCCAGATTGAACAGCAGGCGTTCCAGCCCGACCTTGGAAACGTTGATGCTGGTCTGATAGCGGTCGACGATCTGGCCTTCGCGCAACAAGAAGATGCGCGTGGTATAAGTTCCTTCGGTCAGGTTCGCAGGCAGGGCGATGGCGGCACGAAACAGGGTGTCTTGCTGCAACGTGACGCCGGCATCATCCTGGGTATACTGGCCTTTGCCCATGCGGATACGGATCAGCGCATCGGTAAAGGGTATCGCATCTGGTGTGCTGAAAAACACACCCACGCCGCGGATCATCTGATGCATGGAAATGCGCAATTGCCGGTCATCGGCAGCGTTCAGGATCTGTGACAGGGGGGCTGTCGATTCGACGGCATAAAAACTGGGCGCGGTGCTGATCGGGACGGCCTGGGTATTGACCCATATCCCCATTCGGCGGCTTTTGCGCCGCACCGTGACGGGTTCCTGCGGGCCTGCGACCGTCACGATGACATCCAGCGCCGAGTCGGCCGGTATCGGTGCTTCGCGCTGCACCGCGCCGAACACCAGAATTTCCGAGCCTTGAAAATCGGTTGTGATGGCGACCTGCGCCTGGCTGAGAGCGGCAACGACCTTTTCGCTTGCCTGTGCGCAAAGGGGGGTCAGCAAGGCCAGCGCTATCGCCAGTATCCGCATCAGAACGCCCCCGTTGCCACCGAATACAGCTCTTTTGGGGGCAGCAGCAGGTCGAATGCCAGTTTCAGACAAACTGTCAGCACCAGCAGCGCCAGCAATACGCGCAACTGTTCGGCCTTCAGTTTCAACCCGATCTGCGTGCCGATCTGCGCGCCGACAACGCCCCCCAACAGCAACAGCAACGCAAGGGCGATATCGACAGTGTGATTGGTGAGCGCGTGCATCAGCGTGGTGAACGCGGTCACGAAAATGATCTGGAACAGCGATGTGCCAACCACCACCTTGGTTGGCATATTGAGGATATAAATCATCGCCGGCACCATGATGAACCCACCGCCCACGCCCATGATGGCGGCCAGAACGCCCACGGCCATGCCCACTCCCAGCGGCGGCAGAACCGAAATATACAGCCCCGATGTGCGGAACTTCATCTTCAGCGGCAGCGCATCGACCCATCCGCGTTGACGCCGGGGTTTTCGGATGGTGCCGCCCTTTGACCGGCGCAGGCTGCGCAGGCTTTCGACCAGCATCAACGCACCGATCACGCCCAGGAAGATGACATAACACAGGTTGACCAGCAGATCGACCTGCCCATCCGGGCCAGCAGGTTGAAGATATAAATGCCAATCCCGGATCCAACCAACCCGCCAGCCAGAAGAACCGATCCCATCTTCAGATCGACCGTCTTTCGTCG
>NZ_JBSRVX010000027.1:0-27111 GCF_055134745.1 Actibacterium sp. | reverse complement strand
TGCGACCGGACAACATCCGTTGCCATGCACGGGGCTGTTTCATCATTTCCTCGGTATTGTCGCCACACTGACCTGCCATGTGTCGCCCGCATTGTCGAGACGGGCTGGCAATGCTATGTCCCGCCCAACGCAAGCACAGTCAGGAGACCACGCCCGATGGCGCAGGATTACATTGTAAAAGACATTTCTCTGGCCGCCTATGGCCGCAAGGAACTGGATATTGCCGAAACCGAAATGCCCGGCCTGATGGCATTGCGCGAAGAATTTGGCGCGGCCAAGCCGCTGAAAGGCGCGCGGGTCGCCGGATCGCTGCATATGACGATTCAAACCGCGGTGCTGATCGAGACCCTGACAGCCCTTGGCGCGGATGTGCGCTGGGCGTCTTGCAACATCTTTTCGACCCAGGACCATGCAGCGGCGGCCATCGCGGCGGCGGGCATTCCGGTTTTCGCCATCAAGGGCGAAACGCTTGAAGAATACTGGGATTATGCCGACAAGATTTTCGATTTCCCCGAAGGCGGGGCGAACATGATCCTGGACGATGGCGGCGATGCCACGCTGTATATCCTGATGGGCGCGCGCGTCGAAGAGGGCGAAACCGACCTGATCGCCAATCCGCAAAGCGAAGAGGAAGAATACCTGTTCGCCCAGATCCGCAAGCGGATGGCGGCAACGCCCGGTTGGTTCGTCAAACAGCGCCACATGATCAAGGGCGTGACCGAGGAAACCACCACAGGCGTGCACCGCCTGTATCAGATGATGGAAAAGGGCCACCTGCCCTTCCCGGCAATCAATGTGAATGACTCTGTCACCAAGTCGAAATTCGACAATAAATATGGCTGCAAGGAAAGCCTGGTCGACGGCATCCGCCGCGCCACCGATACGATGATGGCCGGCAAGGTCGCCGTTGTCTGCGGCTATGGCGATGTCGGCAAAGGTTCCGCCGCCAGCCTGCGCGGCGCCGGTGCCCGTGTGAAAGTGACCGAGATCGACCCGATCTGCGCGCTTCAGGCCGCAATGGACGGGTTCGAGGTGACGACGCTGGAAGACGTTGTGGAGAGCGCCGACATTTTCGTGACCACAACCGGCAACAAGGACGTGATCCGCATCGAGCATCTGCGCGCGATGAAGGATAGGGCGATCGTCGGCAATATCGGCCATGTCGACAATGAAATTCAGGTCGCTGCCCTGAAAAACCACAAATGGACCAATATCAAGGATCAGGTAGACATGATCGAGATGCCCTCGGGCGCCCGTATCATCCTGCTGTCCGAAGGCCGTCTGCTGAACCTTGGCAATGCCACGGGCCATCCGTCCTTTGTGATGTCGGCCAGCTTTACCAATCAGGTTCTTGCCCAGATCGAATTGTGGACCAAGGGCGATGAATACGGCAACCAGGTCTATATCCTGCCCAAACATCTGGATGAGAAGGTCGCCCGCCTGCATCTGAAAAAGATCGGTGTGAAACTGACCGAACTGCGCCCCGAGCAGGCCGCCTATATCGGTGTGTCCAAGGACGGGCCGTTCAAGCCGGAACACTATCGGTATTGACCCGCACCATGTCACGAAACGCTCGTCACCGCGCGATGAATGCACGGTGACGGGCGCCGCCCATAGTTTTGCTTGCCAAAAAAACCTTTGTTTGTGCTGCAATCGTCAGTAACCTGCGCCGCGTTGGCCCTAGGATCTGGGGTCAAGCGTGACGATGAGTATTAAAACGGTGGGAGAGACCGAAAATGGGCAAAAGAGAAGACCTTATCGCGCTATATGCGGATGATCTGCGCAAGAAATGCGGGATCGAGCCGGATATGGCCCTGCTGACCAAAGTCACGATTGGCTGTGGTCCGGCAATTTACAACGCGGATGCCTCGACCGTGGCAGGGTCGCAATCGGCCGAGCTGGAAACCGTCAAGAACAATTTCCTGATCAAGAAGCTTGGTCTGACCGACGGCCCGCAATTGATGGAAGCCATCAATTCGGTGATCGAAACCTATGGCAAGTCCGAGCGTAACAAATACCGTGCTGTGGTTTATTACATGTTGACCAAGCATTTCGGCAAAGAAAAGATCTACGCCTGAATTCACCCGATCTTGAAATCGCCCGCCATTCATCCGGTGGGCGATTTCCGTTCTGGTTAACCGAGTATGAAGGCAAGTTATTGATTTGAAGTAATTTATATCTTGAATGGGTTTGACGCAAAGACGCGCAAGGCATAGAGTCAACTCACTGGCCAGGACGGCCGGAACCGAATTTTTTCACGTGTGGTGCAATGGGAGCACGTGGGGTGAAGGAGGGTTCCGCGCTGTCGGGACCCTCCTGTTTTTCAGAACAACCCCAGAACCAGCCCGATGATCGCACAGCCGAAAATGGCGTAACCGCCGTCGATCAACGTCAGAATGCGCGGCCGCATGGCATAGCCGTAATTCATCGCCACCCATGGCGCGATAAGGAACAACCCAACCCCCAGGCCAGCCACAAGCCCGCCGCCGGGCGTTGTGATTCCGGCCATCATGAACATGTGCCGCATCATCCCGGCAACCAGGATCATACAGATCGCGGCAATCACAAACGGAATTGGGCTGCCGCCACCCTGAGGTTTGCCATTGGCGTCAGTTGGAATTCCCGCAGCCTTGATCCAGAGTTTAGACAGGCTCATATACCAGGCCGCACCAATGGCGAACCCGGCCAGGGCCGCGACAAGAACCGCGATGATCTGCATTTGCCATTCCTCATTTGCGCTGCGCAAACAAAGTATGCCGCAGAAATCAGGCTCTGACTAAGCTTTTATGCCGCCCAATTCGCAGATCACCGCCCATTCGGCATCCGATACCGGTTGCACCGACAGGCGTGAATTATTGACCAGAACCATATCCTTCAGGCGCGGGTCGGCTTTGCACATGTCCAGCGTTACGGGGCGTGCCAGTGGCATCACCGCCTTGATATCCACGCATTCCCAGCGCGGATCGTCGGTACTGCTGTCGGAATGCGCCGGGGCAATGACGCTGACCACGCCGACAATCGCCTTTTCCTTTTGCGACAGGTAAAAGAACCCGCGATCACCGACCTGCATCGCGCGCATGTTGTTGCGCGCCTGATAGTTGCGCACGCCGTCCCATTCCTGACCGGCCTCACCGCGCGCAACCTGCTGGTCCCAGCTCCAGGTTTCAGCCTCGGATTTGAACAGCCAATATGCCATCAGCCCAGCACCTTGTTCCACTGCATCACGCTGACATTGTTGAACAACCCGGCCTTGCCATAGGGATCACGCCGCGCCCAGTCCATCGCGGCCTCGGCGTCTTTGACATCAAGTATCAAAAGCGATCCGCACATCTGCCCGGATTCGTTCAGAAACGGGCCAGCCTGCACGACAACGCCGCTGTCCTTGATATGCGCCAGATGCGCATCGCGAGTGTTCAGTCTGACCTGAAGATGATCAGGCTTGTCATAGCAGATCACGGCATAAAGCGGCATTCATTCCTCCTTCAGGGGTCGCGCCAACAGGGCCTCGGTCGCATCGGCGACACTGTAAGTGCCGCCAACAACGGCGGCAACCATCGTGGTGACCGGCATGTCGATGCCGCGGTCCTTCGCGATGGTGGCAACGGCGGTCGCAGTCGTGGCGCCTTCCACGGTAATGGCCGTATCAAAGTCCTTGCCCTGGCCCAAGGCGCGACCATACCGGAAGTTCCGTGATTGATCCGAGGTGCAGGTCAGCACCAGGTCGCCAAGCCCGGACAGGCCGGAAAGCGTCTCTGTTTCAGCGCCAAACGCCTGGGCCAGCCTTACCATTTCGGCAAAACCGCGCGTCATGAGGGCGGCCCGCGCGCTGTCACCCAGGCCAGCCCCGACGACAATACCGCTGGCAATCGCGATCACGTTCTTCAGGGCGCCGCCCAGCTCGGCCCCGATCGTATCCGTGCTTTGATACAGTCGCAGGGCCGGCGTAGACAGCAGCTTCTGCAGCGCCTTGCCAGTCGCGCTGTCCCGGCAGGCAAGCGTCAGCGCCGTCGGCAGCCCGCGCGCGATATCGGTGGCAAAGCTGGGCCCGGTCAGAATGGCCGGGGTCGACTCTGGACAACGCGACAGGATCAGCCCGGTAGGCCCCAGACCGCTGCGCAGATCAATGCCCTTGCAACAGGCCACCAGCGGCGCACCGTTCAGCGTCAGGTGATGCTCGGCCAGAAATCCGGCCAGGGTCTGCATTGGCATTGCCAGCAAGATGGCGTCTGCACCGACCAGATCGGCAAAGATGCCGGTCGGTGTGATGGCTTCGGGCAATCGGACGCCGGGCAGGCGCGTCACGTTTTCATGCCGTTCGCGCATGTGCAGGGCATGCGCGGGGTCGCGGGCCCACAAGGTAACCTGATGGCCGGCCCGCGCCAGGGCAATGGCCAAGCCGGTTCCGAATGCGCCTGCCCCTGCAATGGCAATACGTGTCATGCCTTGGCCCCTTTCTTTCCGGAACCCAACAATGCGGGCGCCGTTTGGTCAAGCGGCCAGCGTGGCCGGGCAATCAGGCTGCTGCCGTCATACTGCCCGCTGCGAAACAGTTCGATGCCCGCCCAGGCGATCATGGCGGCATTATCGGTGCAAAGCGACAGCGGCGGTGCAACAAAGGCAATGGCCTGTTCGGTGCAAAGTGTCTCTAACCCGGCACGAATGGCGCGGTTTGCGGCCACGCCGCCCGCGATGGCGAATGCCGGCCTGTCTGGCGCAAGGCTGGCATATTCGATCAGCGCGCGCCGGGTTTTTTCCACCAGAACGTCACAGATCGCGGCCTGAAAACCGGCACAAAGGTCGGCACGATCCTGTTGGGTTATGCCGCCCTGATCGTGAATCAGCATATCGCGTGTCCGCAGCAATGCGGTTTTCAGGCCCGAAAACGACATATCGCAGCCCGGACGGTTCAGCAGGGGCCGCGGAAAGGCGAATCGCTGCGCATCGCCTTGACCGGCGCAGACCTCTACCGCCGGACCGCCGGGCTGATCGAGCCCCAACAGGCGGGCGGTTTTGTCAAATGCCTCGCCCGGGGCATCGTCAATCGTTCCGCCCAGGCGGTTATAGTCTTGCGCACCATGAACGATCAGAAACTGGCAATGCCCCCCCGAGACCAACAACATCAGATAGGGAAAGGTCAGCCCATCCGTCAGCCGCGGCGTCAGCGCATGCCCCGCCAGATGGTTGACGCCGATCAGCGGCAGCCCGGCCCCGGCCGCGATTCCCCTGGCGCACATCACACCCGACAGAACGCCCCCGATCAGCCCCGGCCCCGCCGTAACGGCAATGGCGTCGATCTGCGACAGGGTCAGCCCGGCCTGTGACAGGGCCTGTTCCACGCAAATATCCAGCTTTTCTGCATGGGCGCGGGCGGCAATTTCCGGAACGACGCCGCCAAAATCGGAATGAAGCGCGGCCTGCCCTTCGACCACCGAAGACAATATCTGCGCACCAGCGCCAGGAACATCGCGCACCACAGCGGCCGCAGTGTCATCACAGCTGCTTTCCAGGCCAAGGATCGTCAGGGTTTGCATTGCGCGGCTCATGACCGGCAGGTAACACCGGGGAAGGGTTCGCACAATCCCGACAGGTTTTCATGGCACCATCAAGACCGATCCTTCTTGTCACTCGACCCGGTCGTCAGGGCGACCGCTTTGTGCAGGATTGCGCACAGCGATTCGGCGAAATGGTCGACATCGTTCATGCGCCGATCATGCAGATCGTGCCCCGGCAGACCGATATCGCGCTGGACGGCGTTACAGGGTTGGTCTTTTCGTCGCAAAGCGCAGTGGACTGGTTCGCGGCAAATTCCGACCTGCGACATATTCCCGCCTATTGCGTAGGGCCGCGTGTAACTGCTGCGGCCAGTGCTCTGGGCCTGCGCACCCGGCAAGCTGGGGCCGATGCGCAGGGGCTGATCGCGGCGCTGATATCACGCCCACCGGGCGGGCACCTGATGCATTTACGTGGTGATCATGCTCGGGGAGATATTGCCGAACTGCTGACGGCGGCGGGTCAACCCTGTAGCGAGGCAGTGGTATATGACCAGATTGCGCTGGAATTGGGTCGATCTGCTCTGGTTGCGTTGGGCGGCGCATCGCCCGTAATTCTGCCTTTGTTTTCACCACGCAGCGCCAGACTGTTGTCACGCCAGATCCCCAGCGCCACTGCCCCGCTGGGCCTGGTTCCGATCAGCGCCGCCGTCGCCGAGGCCTGGACAGGCGCGCCGCCTGTCATCGTGCGGCAGGCAAGCCGGCCCGACGCCGACGCTGTTTTGAGTGCGCTGGATGACATCATCCAGAGTTTTCTTCGGGTTGAGGGCGGGGGGCGACCGGGCTAAGATTTGATCAACACACCGCAGTAGCGATGGCGGCTTTATCAAAAGGGGTGACACGGTGGCACAACATGACGACGCAACCGAAAAAAACATGATCGACCCCATGGCCGACCCAGAACAATCCGCACAGCCCCAAACAGCACAAGAAGAAGCATCTCAACCGCCCGCGCCAAATCGGGACGAACAGTCCACGCCCACGCCAAAGGTTCCGCCCAGGCCGAAACGCAGTCGCAGCGGCGGCTTTCTGGGCACCGTAATCGGCGGAGTTCTGGCCGCCTGCATCGGCTTCGGCGCGGCGGTATATTTTTTGCCTGATGGCTTGTCCGCGCTGCGGCAGGATGATCAGACCACTGCCCTTGCCAGCAGCCTGGCTGCGCAGGACGACAGGATCACTGCCCTGACCGACCGTGTTCAAACGCTGTCGGATCGGCTTGCATCGCTGGATATCGTGGCAGAAATAGACCCGAAACTGGCTGATCTGCGGTCTGACATGCAAGCCGGTCTGTCTGATTTTGATGGCAAGATTAATGCGCTTTCCGGTGAAATAGGCTCTGTTAATTCGCGCCTGACGGCGGTTGAAAAGCGCCCTGTCGCCGCGATCGAGGACATATCCGGATCGGTCGCCGCCTATGAACGTGAGCTGCAGGCGTTGCGCGATGCCCTGGCTGAACAGCGCCAGCAGAACGCCCAGATTGCCGCCCGCATCAGCGACGCGGCCGACGGCGCCACGGCTGAAATTCGGGCGGCTGTCGAGCAGGCGCAAGTTTTGGAACAGCGCACGGCGATGTTGCGGGTCTCTGCCGCCCTTGAAACCGGGGCGCCCTATGCGGCCGCACTGCAATCGCTTGATGCGCAGGATATCCCCGCCGCATTGACCGATCATGCCGCTGTGGGTGTGCCCAGCCTTGCACAGCTGCGCGACAGCTTTGCCGAATATGCGCGCCAGGCGCTGACCGAGTCATTGCGTGCCGCACCTGGGGATCAGCCCGGCGGCAAGCTGACCAATTTCCTGCGTGCGCAGGTTGGGGCGCGGTCGCTGGTCCCGCGCGAAGGCAATGACCCCGATGCCATATTGTCACGCGCCGAAGCCGCCCTGGCGGTCGGCGATCTGGCCACCAGTCTGGACGAAATTTCCAGCCTGCCCGCCGAAGGACAGGCCGCTATGGCCGATTGGGTGGAGCAGGCAAGGATACGGCGCGATGCGTCAGACGCACTTGCCGCTTTTGCGGCTCGACTGAACCTGAACTGAGGATAATTCATGCTGTGGTCGCTGTTGAAGATCCTCCTCTTTGTGATTGTCGTCGCGGCGCTGGCCTTTGGTGCCGGGCTTTTAATGGAAAGCCGCGCCGGATTGCAGCTGTCGGTGGGCAATTGGGAGTTTACCATGGGGCCGCTTCAGGCGGTTATCGTGGCGCTGATTCTGCTGCTGCTGGTATGGACCGCGCTGCGCGTTGTCGGCTTTCTGGTGGCCCTGGTGCGCTTTGCGAATGGCGATGAAACGGCCCTGTCGCGCTATTTCAACCGCAACCGCGAACGCAAGGGGTTTCAGGCGCTGGCCGATGGGATGATGGCGCTGGCCTCGGGCGATGGTCGCGAAGCCATGGTAAAGGCCGCGCGTGCCGAACGCTTGCTGCACCGGCCCGAACTGACCAATCTTCTGACAGCCCAGGCCGCCGAAATGGCCGGCGATACGAAAATGGCGGTGGCTGTTTACAAGCGGTTGCTGCGCGACGACCGAACCCGATTTGTCGGGGTTCGTGGGCTGATGAAGCAAAAGCTGGCCGAAGGCGATACCGCCACCGCGCTGGAGCTTGCCAAGCGCGCCTTTGCGCTGAAACCAACCCATCAAGAGGTTCAGGACATCTTGCTGCGCCTGCAGGCCGAAAAGGCGGATTGGTCAGGCGCGCGTGAAACGCTCAGCGCCAAGCTGCGGCAGGGCAACCTGCCGCGCGATGTCTATAAACGTCGCGATGCGGTGCTGGCCCTGTCCGAGGCGCGCGAGGTTCTGACCGAAGGCAATTCAATCGAAGCCCGTGAAGCGGCCATCGAGGCAAACCGACTGTCGCCAGATCTGATTCCGGCCGCGATCATGGCCGCGCGCGGCTATATCGAACAAAAAAAGCCCCGCTATGCCAGCCGTGTTCTGAAAAAGGCATGGGAGGCCCAGCCCCATCCCGACCTCGCTGCCGCCTTTGCTGAAATACAGCCCGATGAGGACGCGGCCCATCGCCTGAAACGGTTCCGCGAATTGACATCCATCGCGCCCTATCACCCCGAAACCCGCATGCTGCTGGCCGAGCTGAACATCGCTGCAGAAGATTTCCCCGCGGCCCGCACCGCCCTGGCCAACCTGACCGAGATCGACCCCACCGCCCGCAACCTGACATTGATGGCGGCAATAGAGCGGGGGCAGGGCGCCGATGACAGCGTTGTACGCGGATATCTGACACGCGCGCTGACCGCCCCTCGCGGGCCGCAATGGATCTGTGACAATTGCGGAACCGTGCATGCAAACTGGGCCCCGACTTGTGCTCAATGCGGTGGTTTTGACACCCTGTCCTGGAAAAGCGCGACATCTGACGGGGCGCCGATGCCCCATGCCACAGAAATGCTGCCGCTGATCGTTGGCGCAACACCCCTACAAGAACAGGCACCCGACGAGGATGCAGATGACGCCGAAATCGTGGGGGACAAGGCGGGAATTTAGGGCTACCCATCGGGAATAGAGGGTGCTAAAGACCGCGCCACCAGGCCGCTGTAGCTCAGCTGGTAGAGCACGTCATTCGTAATGATGGGGTCGGGGGTTCGAGTCCCTTCAGCGGCACCATTTCCCTTTTATCCTTTGTCCAAGCCTTGATTTGCACGATATGCGGCCCTTTCGATGCGCATATCGTTCGCGCTGCATAAGCAATACGCGCTTTTTCGCCTGACTGAACCTGTGGACGCGCCACCACAGGTCCAAACACCCTTAATCACTGGAAAAAGCACGAGCTTTGTGGTTTTCCAATCCTGACGATAGCCCTTGATCAGACGGAGTTCTGACATGCCAATTATCCGCGCGGATACAAAGCTGATATTCTTTGCGCATGTGCCCAAATGCGGTGGCTCGGCTGTTCAGGATTATCTGCATGACCGTTTCGGAATCTTGGCTTTTGAAGACCGGCAGTATCTTTCGGTTCCCGACCGGCTGCGCTGGACGCGCACCTCGCCGCAGCATATCGATGCGGCGTCGCGCGACCGGCTTTTCCCGCCGGGATTCTTCGATTTTACCTTTGCCATAGTCCGGCATCCTGTCGCCCGGGTTATCAGCGCCTATCATTTTCAGCTGGAAGTCGAACAGACGATCTCGCGCAATATCAGTTTTGGCGACTGGATGTTCTCGGTTGCCGAAGAAATGGAAGAACGTCCCTTTGCCTATGACAACCATCTGCGCGCGATGGACGATATCGTGCCTGCGGATGCGCGGATATTCTATCTGGAGCACGGGCTGGATGCGCTGGTGCCCTGGTTCGACCAGGTGACAGGCACCAAGGCCGGTCCGCGCGCCGTCCGGCCCAGCAACAAACGCGGCGATCTGTCCAAGGTCAGCTCTGAAAAGGTGCGCCCGACCGGGACCGAGCTTGCGCTGATTGAAAAGATGTATTCGAAGGATTTTGAGCGTTTCGGCTATCAGTTGGGCAAGCCCATGCCATTGGCCAAGCCGCCTGTCTTGTCGCCCGAAGCCATTGCCGAGCGTGACATGGAACTGGCGCGCGGCAAGCCGCTGGGCAAGCGGATCGTTCGCAAATTGGCGCGGCTTGGGCGGGGTTAGGTTATTTCGCGGCGCGCTGATAGGCCGCGATCAATGTATCCACCTGATGATCCCAGCTCAGCTCGGCCTGCACGCGCTTGCGCCCAAATTCGCCCATGGCCTTGCGTTTTTCGGGATCGTCCAGCAGAAGAACGATCTTGTCGGCCATATCGGCCGTGTCATTCGGGCGCGCATAAAGCGATGCTTCCTGCGCCGAAAAGCGGCCCTCTGAGACTTCAAACTGAACGATGGGTTTGGAAAATGCCATATATTCCAATATCTTGTTCATTGTCGATTTATCGTTCATTGGATTGACTCTGTCCGGGTTCACGCAGACATCGGCCGAGGAAAGCACTTCGAACAGATCATGATCGGGGGCGCGGCCAGTAAAGGTGACATGGTCCGATAACCCCATCTCTTGCGCCAGTGATTTCAGGCTGTCCAGCGCCGGGCCACCGCCGACCAATACAAACTGAACGTCGCGCTTGCGGTTGTGGATTATGTCCGCCGCCGATTCCAGCAACAGATCCAATCCTTCCTGATCGCCCATCACGCCAACATATCCGACCATGTGCTTGCGGCCGTTACGCCAAGCCGGATTTGGCTGAACTACGTTCAGGCGCGTCAGGTCAGGGCCTGAGCGGACAACGAATACATCCTCGGGCTTTTTCTTGCCGCGGCTAAGGGCAATGTCACGATATGAATTATTGGTGGAGATCACCACATCCGCCGTGCGGAAATTCATCCGCTCAAACATCACCATCAACCGCCAGAAAAAGTCGCGGCGGTTGAATTTCGCCTCGTACAGTTCGGGGTTTATGTCGTGGTGATCGAAGATATAGCGCTTGCCGAACAGCTTGAATGGTTTGGCGATCAGAAAGATGAGATCGGGCGGATTGCAGCCCTGGATTGTATCAAAGCCATGCTTGCGCGCGACCTTGATCGCAAGACGAAATTCGTGCCATAGCGCCGCGCCATATTCCAGCAGATAGCCTGCCGCGCCCTTGGCATCCAGGGGCAGAGGGTGGCGATAGATATGTACGCCCTCGATTTCTTCATATCGGGCCTCATAGCCCTTGCCGGTGGGACAGATAACGGCCACTTGCGCCCCGGCTGCCGTCAGGGTTCGGCATTCATGCCAGACCCGCCGATCAAAAGGCAAAGGCAGGTTTTCAACAATGATAAGCACCTTGCGGCCCGCCAGGGGCTGGGCAACGCGCACATCATCAAGGCGAGGGGTGATAGCCATATTCATGTCAGCAGTCTGACCTTTGCAATGTCGATTACTTCAACGTTCCGATATCCAATATGGAAAGGCTATCAGGCAAATTCAGCAATTTTATGGTCGCATTCGTGGCCAGAACGCGGTCATAGCTGCGCGTCTCGGCATCGGCCTTGGCGATCAGCAATCGCTCCAGCGTGGGCAGTCGGGAATAAGCATAGCCCAGATTGGCACCTATCAGCATGTCGGCCTCGATCGCGGGATCGAAGATTTCGACCGTAAAGCCTGCGGCCAGCAACTTGCGCGCCAGATCGACATTCGGGCTTTCACGCAGATCGTCGGTTCCGGCCTTGAATGCCAGCCCAGCAATCAGGATGCGCGCGCCAGCAGGCAAACCGCCGGCTGCATATTCGAACAGGGCATGTTTATGCGCTTCGTTCGAACGGATCAGGCTGTCGACCAGATGCAGATTGGCCCCGATATCGGCCCCGATATGCTGCAATGCGCGCACATCCTTGGGCAGACATGATCCGCCAAACGCGCCACCGGGCCGGGTGTAATAGGGCGAAATGTTCAGCTTGGTGTCCGATACGAAAATCTCATGCACCTTCTGTGCCGAAATTCCTGCGTTCAGACATACGCGCCCGATCTCATTGGCAAAGGCAACCTTGACCGCGTGCCAGGTGTTATCGACGAATTTCGTGATTTCCGCCTCGCGAAAACCTACCAGGAAAGTCGGCGCGTCGATGTTCTGGTTCAGCGACTGCATCGCCTTGTTAGGCTTGCCATCTGAAGTGCCGATCACGATCTTCGGGGGCTCGAAATAATCCTGAACCGCAGAACCTTCGCGCAGGAATTCGGGGTTATAGACCAGCGCGACGCGGTCGGGACTATCGGCACCAAGGGCCGCAGCAAAGATGGGCTGGATCAGCTCTTCTATTGTGCCGGGGCGAATGGTCGACCGATAGGCGACGGTCAGTTTGCTGTCAGGGCGCCGTTTCATCGCATCTGCAATCTGAACCGACACATCCGCGATATAGCGCATGTCATGCGCGCCATCCGGTGCAGAAGGTGTGCCCACACAGACGATCGCCAGATCGGCCCCGGACAGGTGATCGCCAATTGCGGTATCGGCCGCAAAAAGGCCATCGCGCAGCGCGGCTTGCAGCATGTCCTGAACCTTGGGTTCGACAATCGGTGCCGTGCCCGCGTTGATGGCATCGACCTTCTTGCGATTGGGGTCGATCCCGATGACGGTATGACCCTCGCTTGCGATACAGCAGCCGGCCGTGAACCCGACATACCCCAAACCCAGAATTACTATTTTCATTACCAGTCGATCCTTGCCCGATAGTCGGCCTGTATTGCGCGACAGGCTAAACTCTCTAAGTAACGGTTTCTACACGAAAGTTTCCAAGTCACGGTATTACCTAATTCCAGCCGCGTTTCTGCCTGCCCGACAGCCAGAAACTGCCACGGATGCGCATGAATCCGCCATCAGGATGGCAAAATCGGTCAACGAGATGCTGCACGCTCGATCACGACCGCCATGGCCCAGCCGCCTAGAAAACCGCCAAGATGGGTTTGCCAGGCCAGATGCCCGTTCATCGCCCACCACAGGGCGACATTCAGACCGATCAGATATCCCAAAGCCCGGATCACAGGCCATTGGCCCAGACGTAGCGCGCGCCGATCAGCATAGGCCCAGCCGACAATCGCCCCGGCAAGCCCGAAGAGCGCCCCGGATGCGCCTACCATCGGTTGCAGGCTGCTGGTCAACAGCCCATAGGCCAGCGCCCCTGTCAGCAGGGAGAATCCATAAATGGCCATGAACCACAGATTGCCGACCCGCCAGACGATTGAGCGCCCCAATGAATAGAGCGTAAACATATTGACGCCCAGATGGATTAGCCCCCCATGCAAAAACCCATAGGTCACAAACATGGTAATTGCCTGACCGGGAAAGTTTGGCGTCCAGCCATACAGCAGACCCGGCCAGAAGCCGCCAAATTCATAGGCCGCCAGCCGCAACCGGGGCCAGCCACCAAGACCAGCATCCGCTGCAGACAGGACGAGTTCGATTACTGTGCAGACGATGATCAGACCAACCGGAAACAGCGCCGCCGATCCGCGGGCGCGATGTCTGGCGCCCGCCGCGGAACCATCGGATTCAACGCGACTCATCGCCCTATTCCGGGACAAAGCGGGGAAGTTTTGGCAGGCTCAGTTCCATGAAGCGGTGCAGTCGAATGTCGGCATCGGCCTCGGTTTCGTCTTCGGCAATTGGCGTCACAAAACGCACCAGCGCCCCATCGGTGCGCCCCATTGTCAGGCTGTCATACAATACCGACGCCTTGGCCAAATAGTCATTGGTCATGCGTTTGCCGCGCTGTTCAAACCAGTAATAGACCAACTGCCGCGAAACGCCCTTTTCGATGACCGCGCGGTTTACCGCAAAGGTGCCATAGGGCGTGTCGGGGAATGAGACATTGTAGGGATCAAGTGAATACACTTCCCAACCGCCGACTGGCAGACAGACCTCGGGGGAATGAATGCCGGTGCCGTCGGTCTGGTTGTGATAGAATGCGATAAACTGGTTGACGACGCCCCGTTCACCAGGCGCTGCAAAGGTCACGTTGATATAGTCATCCGCGCTGAGCGTGCGCTCTACATCCTGATCCAAGCGCTGGCGCACACCCGACCATGACCCGATCGAACTGGGAAACAGGGTGAATGGATCACGCTCTATCGGCGGTGCCTCGGTCGGCTTCATCGTGCCCCAGGCCAGCGTGATGACCAGCGTGATCGCGGTGGCCACCATCATCGCGCCAGCGGGGCGAATGGTCAGGAACCGCGCCAGAATGCCGCCAAAACCCTGGAAATCCAGATCTATCGCATCCGACAGCGACAGCGGATTGGGTGTCAGCCGCTGCAAGGCAATGGCCATTCCGAATAGAATGGCGATACAGGACAGAAAGATCACCCAGCCTTCGAAGAAATGCAGAAACCCTTCGGCTTGCTGGATGCCATAGCTGTTGACCAGAACGCCGATCATCCCGATCCGGAACGAGTTCATCAAAACGGTCAGCGGGCCGGCTGACAGCAACAGAACCGCCTTATGCCAGACCGGGCCGCGATATAGGATCGCGAACAGATACGAAAACGACAGGATCGGGAACAGATAGCGCAAACCCGAACAGGCTTCGGCAACCTGAAGCTGATAGACTCCCAGGTCGATGATATTGCCTTCCAGAAACACCGGTATACCTGCCAGCGAAACGAACCAGACGCCCAGTTCCGACGATATGCCCTGCAAGACGATCGACAATTTCCAATACAGAAATTG
Organism: Actibacterium sp.; assembly: GCF_055134745.1. Lineage (NCBI taxonomy): Bacteria > Pseudomonadati > Pseudomonadota > Alphaproteobacteria > Rhodobacterales > Roseobacteraceae > Actibacterium > Actibacterium sp. The sequence goes on along the minus strand of NZ_JBSRVX010000027.1, from coordinate 12,419 downwards.
CGGCAGTGGCAACATGAAGATCAGATGCAGCACCGGCGCCCAATGCTTGCGGCCACGATCCCACCCGAACACCGTCAGGGTCACGCCCCCGACCCACAGAATAAAGCCATAAGTGACAAAGTCGGGAATTCGGATGACATTGCCCAACAGGGCAATCAGCAAGGCCGCGCCAATAACGATGATACCGGGCAGCCTGTCGGCAACACTTTCAGCAGGCAGCGGCATGCGCCGCAATTCGCGCAAGAACAGATACAGCGATATGAAGGGGATCAACACGCCATAGCTGTATTCCGGCGTGGTCCAGGACCGGCCGAGCGATGCGAACCCGATCCAGAACAGCGGCACGGCAGTCAGACACAGCGCCGTAAACCAGAACAACCCCGCCGGATTTGCCGACCGGAACAAGGATTGAAGGCTGGAATTCTGAACGCTTTGCAACCTGAACCTGTTCACCCAGTGATTCTGCACCGCAGAAACATGCCGCGATATACAAGCCTATCTATAGCATCTCTGTCAGAGTTTTCCACAGGCACGCGCAGAGCCAAGGAATTGGCAACTGCTTGTGCCGAAACTGGAAACAGTCTTTGCGATACCGTGCTTAAGGTATGAACGAGAAACTGCGCTGAATGCCAAAGAACACCGTATTCGCGTCGATATCCGCCCGGCCTGTTTTCTCGGACAGGTCATATTCATAGCCAGTATTCATGTCCCAATTGGGCGTCAGGCTGCGGGTATAGGTAATCTTGGCCTTGGTGCGCTGTGTATCCGTGCCGCCGGGCGTCAGAACATTATAATCCGAATAGGAGAATGTTGCGCCAAACTTTGACACAGAATTGATATCATATTGATATCCTGCGGAAAACTGGCTGCGCAGGGCTTCGTTTCCGCTATTGTCGGTCAACGCGGCCTGTGACAGCGACGCCGTGAACGTGCCGGTCTTGAGCTGACGCTTGTAGTTCAGGTTAGCCACGGGCTCTGCATCGGTGTTGTCGGATTTCGTGACACCCAGCGACGCGCGCAGCGTTGCCAGGGGAAAATCAAGCGATCGCCCGATGGTGATCGTATCGCGCCGGCCGGTGGAAAACACATTGCTTGTATAGCTTGTGGTGATCTGGCCGTTGGGTCTGTCCAGATCAAAATTAAGCGCCAGCCCGACACCCTCACGGACGGCAGTTGTGCTGACAAGGCCAACCGTGCGGGTGGTTTCAGTGCGATTTTGGGTCAAATCGCCCGAAAAACGCAAGGCGGGCGAAATGTCGTAATCCAGCCCCAACCCAAAACCCGTCGTCAGGCGGGCGGTTTGGTTGACGTCTTCCGAGTCATAATCCTTGATACGGGCGATAATGCGGCCGACCGTCGTGGGGTTGATCTGGAAGCGAGCCGTTCCGTCGAACGATGCGGTTTCGTTGTCAAAAAGCGACGGGTCGGTTGTGTTGGAAAAGTCTCGCGCCAGATAGTCGGCCTTCAGCGACAGGCCGAACGGCGCGCCGATCCCGGTATCCAGCCCAAGACCAAATTGATAAACTTCGCGCTCGCCGCCGCTGACGCTCAGATCGGTAGGGTCGAAGCTGGGCGACAGGATACTATTGTTCACATCGGAAAAGCTGTAGCGCGCATCTGCGCTGAGCAGGCTGGTCGAAGTGCTTTGCGTATAGGCAAGCTGAACGAAAGGATTGGTCACTTTGGCGTCAGACTGGCCGCTGAAATCGCCCGCACGCAGCGCCGCGCCGCCATTCAGACGAAGCGTATGCGCGTTGTTTTCGCTGAACAGCGCGAAGCCAAGGTCGGTCTGCGAATAGATCGTTGTCCCGGTCGGGTTCACAACAAAGTTGTAATTGTCCGTCGCCTTGAGAGATTCATCCAGCGTGAAGGTCAACACTGGACCACCCTGTTGCGCAATGGCGCCCGAAAGCGGCCATGCGCAGACAGTGATCAGCCCAAAGGTGGATGTCAGTCTGGATCGGAATATTTTCTTCGTCACTCGAACAGGCGCCTTTCGGGAACAAGAATGACATCGCCATCGGCAAGAACGGCATTGCCAGTGAATGCCGCGCCGTTGGCCAATGCGCGGTAATTGATGGTGTAGACTTGCTCTACACCGGTGGCGGGATCAATCCGGCGCAACTGCACACGCTTCGTCGCCGCGAATTTTGTGAAGCCACCGCTTTGCGACAGGGCTTGCAACAATGTCGTGCCCGGTTCGACCGCCTTGACGCCGGCGCCGTTGACCTCACCCATCACGAAGACGTTGATCATTGGCGATGCGGCGGCCGCTGCTGCGGCTGCGGTGGCAGGCGAAAGATTGGCAACGGCGACATAAACATTGGGTTCGGTCGAAAAGTTCGACGCGATACCGGCGGCAATCGCGCGCTCGACCTGATTCACGGTGCGTCCGGCTGCCAGAACCGATCCGGCAAACGGAAAGCTGATGCGTCCATCGGGAAGAACCAGTGTATTGCGATTCAGCGTGGCGTCTTCCAGAACTTCGATCCGCAGGTTGTCGCCTGGTTGAATCAGATAATTGCCCTGTTGCGCGGCGGCGGCAGAAGCGGTGACAAAAAGTGACAGTAGAATAAGCGCGATGCGTTTCATGATCGGATCCTCTTTGGCTGCGCCCCCACAGCAAGTTGACTGAGTGATACGCCCTATCACACCGAAAAGGCAAAATTATTTTAAAAGTTGGGCGCCGGTTGGGTGTCATCTTGCAGCGAAGCGTCGCCCGGTGGCAACACATCGTTTTTTGAATGCGACTATTCGCCCTGCTCCAGACGGGCGATTTCCTGACGTGCCGCTTCAAATTGCGGGCGGCTGTCGTCGCCGGCCAGGTCGACCGCAAGACGCAACTGGCGCAGGGCGTCTGCATCACGATTCGCCGCCAGATAGGCCATTCCAAGATGATACTGAACCAGGGGATCCTGGGGCAGACCCCTTGCGGCGGGCTCCAGGTTTTCAAGTGCCTCGGAAATATTGCCGCGCCGATAGGCGATCCAGCCATAGGTGTCCTGATAGGGCGGAAAATCGCTGCCGCGCAGGCGGCGCGCAACGGCATAGGCGCGTTCAAGGCTTTGGTCATCATCGCGGGCCACCGACAACAGGCTGGCCAGGTTGTTGGCGATCACGCTGGTGGACGTGTTTTCAGAGTAAAGCGATTCATACAGCTTGATCGCCCCTTCCAGATCGCCATCTCGCTCCAGGAAAGTTGCCTTGGCCCAGCGCAGGTCGCGCCCTTCGGGCAAGACGTTCAGCGCCTGATCAAGCGTGGTTTTGGCTTCGTCGTCACGGCCGTCGCGGCTAAGCGTGCGAACCAGCTCCAGCCACAGGCGCTCGATCTTGTCATTTTCGGCCAGAAGCGCGCGATAGCGATCTTCGGCGGCCTTGAAATCACCGTTGGCAGACGCAACCGCAGCGTCGAGAAACTTGAACACGGATGAATCGGGGTTTTCGGCCAGAAGCTGGTTCAGATAACTGCGGGCGGCCTGTGGGTTTCCGCCAAGCATATGCGAACGAATGATGGCGATCTTGGCCGCCGTGTTGTCACCCTGTTCCTGGCTGAGGCTTTCAAGAAAGGCCAGCGCATCGGAATAGTTTTCTTTACCACGCAGGATTGCCAACCTGATCTGATCGGCCAGCGCCAGGGTCGCGGGGGAGTTCATGCCGCGCAGTGCGCGTTCAACCTGTTCGGCGCGCGGCCAGTCTTTCAACTGGACATAGATGCTGCCAAGGTCGGTCAGGATGTCGATATTGCCGGGTGCCTGCCGCAATGCATCCAGTAACACGCTTTCGGCTGCCAGCGGCTTGTTGGCCGAAACAAGAAAACGGGCGTAACGCAGGCTTTCGGCCGGCGCGCGGGCAGAGGCATTCACCGCCAGCGCCAGCAATTCACCGGCCAGTTCGCGATCGCCATTGCGCATATGCGCGCCGGCCATGATTGTCATGATGGACGGGTCCGAGGGGCTTTGATCCAATGCCTTGCGCAGTGAATTGATCGCAAGATCGGTCTGGTCGTTATTGATATACCACTGAGCCTGCATTTTCAGGGCTTCGACCATGCCGGGGTCTTCCTCAAGCACCCCTTCGACCAGGGCGCGGGCCCCAACTTCGTTGCCAGTCTGCGCCAGAATGCGGGCCAGCGTGATCTTGATGTCATGCGTCTGCGCCGAGGCAGGTGCATTGGTAACGATGTCTTGCAATTCGGCAATCGCCTGATCGTGTTTGCCGGCATCGAAATCCAGCCCGGCGCGCATTGCGCGGAAACGGTCGGTGTTCGTGCCTTCCTCGATCAGCTTGTCCAGTTCTGAGCGCGCTGCATCATATCCACGCGCCGTGGCCAGAAACTGCACCAGGGTTATGCGCGAATCGTCGTCCCGCTTGTCTGGCGTGATCTGTCCGCGCAGAAAGGTTTCGGCGCGATCAAGATCGTTGCGCGACATATAGAACCGGATCAGCTGGCTTTTCGAGGTTTGGTCGTCGGGGAAGGCGGCGACCATTTCCCGAAGGCGCTGTTCGACAGCCGCGTCGTCGCCGCGCGCTGTCAATAGCTGCAACCGCAGTCGATACAAAAGGATGTTTTCAGGGAAAAGGGCGATGGTTTCGTCGATTTCCCGCAGGGCTGCACTTTCCTGACCGTCGCGGATCAGCCCTTCGATCATCAGGTTTCGCAGAATCTCGTCAGTGGGAAGGACCGCTTTCAAAGCCAGGGCCTTTTCCAGAGTTTCCTTTTGCAGCGCGATATTATTGACGGTAAGCGCATCGTGATAGCGCAGCGCCAGTCCGATCGCCTGAATCGAGGGATCATCCGGTGCCAGTTCCAGTGCCTTGCCTCCCTGCACCGCGGCCGCGTCCCAATTGTTGGAGCGCAGCGCGATTCCGGCCATTGCCTTGCGGGCTTCGACATTCGTGGGGTCTTGTTCCGCGATCCGAAGATATTGGCCATACGCTTCCTGGGTATTGCCGCGCGCCAGAACCGTCTTGGCATAGATCAGGCGGGCATCCAGATGTTCACTGTCCAGCTTGAAGACGTTCTTGAATTCCAGCAGGGCGCGGCTTTCGTCACCAGCCTGCAGAAGTCGAAGACCATTCTGATAATGTTTTTCGGCCCGTTCTTCAGCGGTATCGCAGGCCGACAGCAAGAAAACGCTGCCAATCACCACAATAACACGAACGAAATTAGCCAGTTTCATCTGCCCACCATACTGCTTTGTTCTTGTCTGGACATATAGCATTCCCGACACAACCCTAAAGCGCGCGAATACATTCGCGCGCCAATAAGGCAAAATTCAGGTCAATGTCAGAATTAGTAACCGGTACCCTTGATGACAACCGCGACAGTGCGCAACAGAATCATCAGGTCGGTTTTCAGCGAGACTTCATTGTCATAGCGCCCGTCGAAGATCGCGCGGCTTTTGAATTCGCTGTCGTTCCGGTTGGATACTTGCCAGGGGCCAGTGATGCCGGGGCGAAGATTGTAATAGGCCGATCCCGGGTAAAGATCGCGCTGCGAACACATCATCGGGCGCGGCCCGACCAGGGACATGTCACCGACCAGGACGTTCAGAAGCTGCGGAAGCTCATCGAGCGAGGTCTTGCGCAGGAACTTGCCCATCCATGTGATGCGCGGATCGTTCTTCAGCTTTTGCGAGCTGTCCCATTCGGCGCGCGCTTCGGCGTTCTTGGAAAGGTAGGTTTCCAGATGGGCTTCGGCGTTGGGCATCATCGTGCGCAACTTCCACATCTTGAACACACGGCCACCTTTGCCCACGCGCTCCTGGCGGTAGAACGGATTGTGTCCGTCAAGCGCGACAAGAATGGCCAGAACCGTGATGATGGGAACCACGATCGGGACAAGCAAGACCAGCGCAACCAGATCAAAAAGGCGCTTTGTATAACGTCTGTAAAACATTTCTTTACCGGTGCGAGGCGCAATGATTTCGGATTTTGTAAGCAACTCAGCCTCTTTCGGGTTTTTCGGAAAATTTACCGTCATCTAAACCCACCAACACCGGGTCGGTGCCTCGGAAACAATTGAAGGGTCAACACTGTTACCCACTTAAACGCTGACCGGATGTTATCAAGGACCGGTATCAACGCAGACTGTATAGCACTGAAGCCTGAGCCGGGCAATTTGGGTGCGTCGGCACAAACCTGCGCATCGCGCCGTAAATAATTGAAAATAAAGTAAAATTTTGAATTTTGATGCAGAAATGACGTTTTCGTTTTTGCTGCATTTGTGCCAAATTTCGTGCAAACGACAAAATGTAGATGTCCGTTTGTAAACAATAGCCGAAAAACCTGCGGACTTTTACGGTTCATTCTACGATCTTTCGCGAATCGAATTCCGCTGTGGTGGTTTTTTGCGCCGCAGAATCGATGATGTGACAACGGCTTAGCAATGCCGCATTGCAGCAGAAAATGGAAGCGGTCCGAAGTAAGTCAACGTCTGAAGGCCGTATTATTGGTTCCTTCCGCTGGCCAACATGCCCAATCAGCGGGCATTGTCGCGTCTGCGAAACAACACGGTGAATTTAGGTGACTTATGGGGTGAACCCCGACAAAAAAACGGGTATCAGATTGGCTTGGTGACTTCCCGCATATGGCAGGGCGTTCTGGCCGGTCCCAGAGCCGTAACACAGACGACGATGCCGATCAGGGGAGTAGGATTGCAGGTGAGTACTTTGGTCAGCACCGGAATATATACAGAGTTCTTCAAACTGAAAGAACGCCCGTTTACCCTGCTTCCGGATCCGGATTTCATTTTCTGGACCGGCTCGTATCGCCGTGCATTTACGCTACTTGAATACGGGATCGTGTCGCGGGCACCCATTACGGTGATCACCGGCGAGGTTGGCGTTGGCAAGACCACGCTTGTGCAAGCGCTGCTGAAAGCGGTGGAGCAGGACACAACCGTCGGCCTTGTGTCGAACGCCCAGGGTGGGCGGGGCGATCTGCTGCGCTGGATTCTGAACGCACTCGGTATCCCGGTCGATCCCCATTCCGACTATGTAGGTATGTTCCAGTTGCTGCAGGATTTCCTGTTGCAGGAATATGCGGCGGGCCGGCGCGTGGCTGTGATCATCGACGAGGCGCAGAATCTTTCGGTCGAGGCGCTGGAAGAATTGCGCATGCTGACCAATATAAATTCCAACAAGGATGAGTTGATTCAGCTGATCCTGGTTGGTCAGCCAGAGCTGCGCGAAATGGTCACACGCCCCAGCTTGCGTCAATTTGCCCAGCGCGTGGTGGCGAGTTTTCACCTGAGCGCAATGGATCTGGAAAGCACCGAAGCCTATATCGAACATCGGCTGAAACATGCGGGCGGAACAGGCAAGGAATTTACCAAGGACGCGATCAAGCTGATCTTTGAATATTCGTCTGGTATTCCGCGGCTGACAAACAAAATATGTGATATATCAATGGTTTATGCTGCTGCGGTTGAAAACGCCTATATTGATGCGGATACGGTGAAAGAGGTTCTGGAAGATAATATATTCCTGATAACCCGGGCATCGGAAGACCCCGGCGATTTGCCCACAACCGCCCCAACCAAGCGCGATGAGGCTGCTGAATGAATTCGGACATCAAATACCATCTTTCCGCCTTTGGTCGGCGCCTGCCGGTATTCCTGATTACCTGCGCCGTCCTGATCGCTATTGCGCTGGGTCTGGCTCTGTTCCTGCCGACGGTCTATTCGACACGCGCGGTCCTGCTGATTGAATCGGCGCAGATACCCGGTAACCTGGCGGCCTCGACGGTTCAGACGAACGCGCCCGAGCAGTTGCAGATCATCCAGCAACGCACCATGACCCGCGCCACGCTGATCGACCTGGCGAGAAAACACAATGTTTATGAAAACATTGATGAAATGAGCGCTGATGAGATCGTGAACGCGATGCGCCGCGATACCAATCTGAACGGGTCCAGCGGCAAGAACAGCGCAACATTCATGAGCATTGGGTTCAAAGGCCGCTCTGCTCAGGTGGTTGCAAATGTGGTCAACGATTATGTCACGCGCATCCTGGATGAAAACGTGCGCCTGCGGACCAGCATGGCCGAGGAGACACTGGACTTTTTCAAGAAAGAGGTCGAACGGCTGAGTGCCGAGCTGGATGTGAAGGGCGCCAAGATACTGGAATTCCAGAATGCCGCCGGGGCGGCATTGCCAACGGCGCTGAATTACCAATTGCAGCGCCAGACATCGTTGCAGGGACAATATGATCAGTTGTTGCGCGACAAGGCGGCCCTGCAGGACCAGCGACAGCGCCTGATCGAGGTTTTCCAGTCCACCGGCCAGTTGTCGGCGGCAGCGGCGCCCACGGCGAATATGACCCCCGAACAGCGCCAGCTTGTCCAGCTGCAGGATCAGCTGGTCGCCGCGCTGGCGATCTATTCGGAACAGAACCCCAAGGTTAAGGTGCTGCGCGCACGTATCGAACAACTGGAGGCTTCGATCGGCGGGCAGGTGGGTGTCATCTCTAACAGCCAGGGTAACGCGGCACTGGATGCTCAGCTTGCGCAGATCGATTCCCGCATCGCGACAATCGACGCGCAGATCCCGACCATTCAGCAGCAGCTTGAGGATGTTGGCAAAACAATCGACGCAACGCCGGGTAACTCGATTACCCTGCAAGCCTTGCAGCGTGATTTCACAAATATCCAGCAGCAGTATAATACGGCCGTGGCACGGCTGTCGCAGGCCGCAACCGGTGAACGGATCGAGCTGTTGTCCAAAGGGCAGCGGATCACCATCATCGAGCAGGCAGTCGCCCCCACCGAACCGGCCAGCCCGAACCGGCCCCTGATCGCCGTTGGCGGGGTTTTTGGGGGTCTCGCCGCCGGATTTGGCCTGGTCATGGTGCTGGAGTTCCTGGACAAATCCATTCGGCGACCCACCGATCTGACCAAGGCACTGGGCATCACGCCGCTCGCTTCGATCCCCTATATGCATTCGCCGGTTCAGGCATCGCGCCGCCGGATGGTTATCGTCGGGGTCGTGATTGCCATTATCGCCTTGATCGTGCTGGGGCTCTACTTCGTGCAGACGCAAGTCATGCCGCTGGATCTGGTCTGGACACAATTCATGGAACGGCTGGGGCTGTAGGCTGAACTGAAGGCCGGGCATGTCACGGCCATTTTCGGAACGAGGATAGAGATGGAAAAACTGCAGGCAGCCCTGGAACAGGCCCGCAAAAAGCGCGGCGCGGGCGGTGGTCGTACGAATGGCTTGTTGACCGAGGGGTTTGTTCCAAGTGCAACCCAAGAGGCGTGGGATGCGCTTGCACCGATGGAGCAAGATGAAAAATCTTTGCAACAACAGCGCATCATCGCACAAGCGGGGGGCGCACAGGCGACGTCTTACGACATGCTGCGCACCAAGGTCTATCAGATGATGAAGTCGAATGGCTGGCGGCGGCTGGCAATCACATCCCCCAGCCCGGGCAGCGGCAAAAGCACGACCGCTGCCAATCTGGCCGTAGGGCTGGGGCGGCAGGTCGATCAGAACATCGTCTTGATGGAAATGGACATGCGACGGCCCAGCCTGGCAAAGCTGTTTGGCTGCACCGGCGAATACAGCGTCTTTGACGTTCTGGAACAACGGGTTACATTTGCTCAGCAGGCGCGCCGTTTGGGCAAGAACCTGGCCGTGTCGATAAATTACCATTACGCACGCGACCCGTCCGAGCTTTTCCTGCGGTCGCGGACCGCCGAAATCATTGACGGGATCGAGGCAGATTATCAGCCTGGGATCATGCTGTTCGACATGCCACCGATGCTGGCGAATGACGATACGCGTGCGTTCCTGGGCAATGTCGATTGTGCCCTGATCATCGCCGAGGCCGGGGTATCGACCCCAAAGCAGATCGACCTTTGCGAACGTGAACTGGCCGAACAGACGAATATTCTTGGGGTCGTCCTGAACAAATGCCGATTCCCCGATGATGCCTATGGGTATGGCTATAAATACTGACCTGCACAAATGCGGGGCGGGGCAAGGTGAAACCCATGGCACAGCGCAGCACTGATGATGCGTCGTATGCGGTCATCATTCCGCATTACAATGATCATGATCGGCTGGGCCGTTGTCTGGCCGCGCTTGTGCCGACGGTTCCGCACACGGTCGAGGTTGTGGTTGTCGACAACCAGTCACCTGTCTCGCTGAAAGGGCTGTCGAGCCGTTTTCCAACGGTCCGGTTCGTGACCGAGCCAACCAAAGGCGCCGCCGCAGCCCGGAACCGTGGCGTTCTGGAAACCACCGCGCCCAATCTTTTCTTTCTGGATGCCGATTGCATACCTGACCCGTCATGGCTGGAAACGGCGATGCAGGTTGTTTCACCCGATACGGTCATAGGCGGGCGGATTGATGTATTTGACGAGGGCGATGGCCCGCGCAGTGGTGCACAGGGATTCGAAACGGTCTTTGCCTTTGATCAGAAAGCCTATGTCGAAAAAAAGGGTTTCTCGGTCACCGCCAACCTGCTGACCACGCGCGAGGTGTTCAATCAGGTCGGACCGCTGCATGCTGGTGTGTCCGAAGATGTGGATTGGTGCCACAGGGCGACTCAAAAAGGGTTTCGGCTGCTATACGAAGATGCATTGGTCGTGCGACATCCGACACGATCGGATTGGCCCGCGCTGGTCCGAAAATGGCGCCGCATGACGGATGAGAATTTTGAGCTGATACGCCGGCGCCCCATGGGCCGATTGAAATGGGCAGGACGGGCCATGTTGATGCCGGTCAGCGTGCTTGCGCATCTGCCAAAGGTTCTGACTGCCGCGCAGTTGAAATCCCCGACCGAACGCAGTCGCACCGCATTTGCGTTGATGCGGTTGCGTTTGCTGCGCGCGCGCTGGATGCTGACACAGGCATATCGCGGGGTTTAGTCAAGACAACAAGACCTGCCTTCGTTGCAATATATGATAAAGAGCGTTTGATGTAATCGGGTTCTGGCCTTTTCATCGATCGTCATATTCCCAGCACATCTTCGATTTCAATCAATTCGAGATGCGCGCCGCCAGAGAGTCATGTGTTTGTCTCTCTCGCAGTCATAGGAGAAAAACATCATGCAATTTGCACAACTAGGTCAGTCCGGAATTTTTGTGTCGCGTCTTTGCCTGGGCACCATGACCTTTGGCGGGGATAGCGCCATTGCTAAGGTTTTGGGCGGGTTAAGCCAGCCCCAGGTGGATGAAATCGTCGGTCAGGCGATCGAAGCGGGTATCAACTTTGTAGATAGTGCGGATGTATATAGCGCCGGAGAGTCCGAGATCCGGCTCGGCGAGGCCTTGCGCGGGCGCCGCAACGAGGTTGTCCTTGCAACAAAATGCGGTGGAACAGTGGGATCATTGCCCAACCATTCCGGTCTGACACGCTTGCATATGATGCGTGCGCTTGAAGATAGCCTGCGACGGCTTAAGACAGATCACATTGACCTTTATCAGCTGCATAATTTTGATCCCTGGACGCCGCTGGATGAAACGTTGCGCGCCTTGGACGACATGCTGCGCCAGGGCAAGGTACGTGCCATAGGATGCTCGAACTTCATGGCGTGGCAACTGGTCAAGGCGCTTGGCATTTCCGAAAGAAAGGGACTGGGCAAGTTTGCGTCTATTCAATCGTTCTATTCGTTGGCCGGGCGTGACATCGAGCGCGAACTGGTTCCTGCGCTGAATGACTCCGGGGTCGGCCTGATCTGCTGGAGCCCTCTTGCCGGCGGGTTATTGTCTGGAAAATTCAGCCGCGATGGTGCAAGCGATCCGGCGGCACGTCGCAGCACGATAAATTTCCCGCCCGTCGATCTGGAAAAGACTTATGATGTCATCAATGCCTTGCAGATCGTGGCGACCCGACACGATGCAACCTGTTCGCAGATCGCCCTTGCCTGGCTATTGGCGCAGAAACACGTGACGAGCGTGATCACAGGTGTCAAACGCGCCGATCAACTTGCAGATAATCTCAAATCATTGGAGATCAGCCTGAGCGAAGATGATCTGGCGGAGCTGGATGCAGCCAGCAAAGTCTTGCCAACCTATCCCGGCTGGATTCAAACCTATGGGGCCGCGACAAAGGTGCCCAAGGGTTTTCCCTTTACCGGCAAAAGCTGGAGCATTGGCCAAGATCCGGTTTAGATGATCGCCGTTGCATTCCTTAAGCCCGACCGTTGCCATTCCAAGTGTGGTTTAGGTGTTATGCAGATCGGACCAGGACAGCAAATCCGGCCTGACGTTGCGATGCGCGCGAGGCCATAGCGACCGCAATAAGGTTTTCGATAAACATAATAAATCTTATCGGTTGTAGATATGTACGCGCAAAGTTAAAATGTCCCACATCTGCAAAGTAGAAATGTCACACTTCCCTGTTGATCAAGCAGGATTGGAGTGTGTCCGTGGGAATGTTGATCATGAGCGAGCGCGAGCTGAACCGCATA